>JAOZKS010000521.1 GCA_029935255.1 Pontiella sp. | reverse complement strand
TTTCCAAATGTCTACACTGACACCTTTTCCTGACACCTTTTCCTGACACCTTTTCCCTGACACCTTTTCCAGAAAAAAGAAATGGCGATCCAGAAACTAAACCGCCATTTTCAAAGGTTTAGATTTGGGAATCTACTGGGTTGCGATGTGAAGAAACTCCTGAATCACCGGGGAAAACTTAACGACGACTGGAGTGAAGACCACGCTGACCATCGTCATCAGCTTGATGAGAATGTTGAGCGACGGGCCGGAGGTGTCTTTGCACGGATCGCCGACGGTGTCGCCTACCACGGCCGCTTTGTGGGCTTCGGATCCTTTGCCGCCATGTGCGCCGTTCTCGACGTATTTCTTGGCGTTATCCCATGCACCGCCCGCATTATTAAGCATGGTGGCGAGTACAAAGCCGGTGGTCAGTCCGCCCGCGAGCAGGCCCATCACGCCGGGCACGCCGAGGATCAGGCCGGTGATGACCGGAACAATGATGGCCAGCAACGACGGAACGAGCATTTCCTTCTGCGCACCTTTGGTGGAGATGGCGACGCAGGCGGCATAGTCCGGCTTGCCGGTGCCTTCCATGATGCCGGGAATTTCACGGAATTGGCGGCGCACTTCCTCAACCATTGCGCCTGCGGCGCGGCCGACGGCTTTCATGGTCATGGCGCAGAAGACAAACGCCATCATGCCGCCGATAAACATGCCGCAGAGCAGCAGGGGATTCATGATATGCAATTCGAAGGAGTTGACGAAATCCATGATGCCGGCGCGCTCGGCCTGTTCGGCAGTGAAGCCGGCAAAGGTACCCTCGCCGGCGAGTTTGGCGATCCAGATTTTAACTTCTTCGATATAGGCGGCGAGCAGCGCCATGGCGGTGAGGGCGGCGGAACCGATCGCGAAACCTTTGCCGGTTGCGGCGGTGGTGTTGCCCAGGCTGTCGAGCGCGTCGGTGCGTTCGCGGACTTCGGGGGGAAGGCCGGCCATTTCGGCGTTCCCGCCTGCGTTGTCGGCAATCGGCCCATAGGCATCGGTCGCCAGCGTAATGCCGAGGGTGGCGAGCATGCCGACGGCGGCGAAGCCAATGCCGTAGAGGCCCATGGAGATATCGGAGAATCCATCGGCAAAGCCGAAGGCGCAAATGATGCCGATCACGATGGTGATGACGGGGATGCCGGCGGAATACATGCCCGTTGCCAGTCCGTCGATGATTGTGGTGGCTGGTCCCATGACTGCTTGGTTGGCGATGCCTTTGGTGGGCTTGTATTCTGCGGAGGTATAGTATTCGGTGGCTTGGCCAATGATGACGCCTGCCGCAAGACCGGCGATTACGGAGAGCACAATGCCGCCGCCAATCATGCCGAGCTGCCACATGCCGACGAGTGCGAGGACGATCAGGATCGAGCTGCCAAGCGTTCCGGTGAGTAGCGCCTTGAGCAGGGTTTTCTGCGTGGCTCCTTCTTTGCAACGCACCATGAACATCCCGATGATGGAGAGGATGGTGCCCACCCCGGCGACGATCATGGGGGCGGTCACGAGGCCAATGGCCTCGGTTTCGGATCCGGTTCCGGCCATGATTTTATGTGCGCCGACGGCTGCACCGAGGGCGGCGGTGGCGAGGATGGAGCCGCAGTAGGATTCGTAGAGGTCGGCCCCCATGCCGGCGACGTCGCCTACGTTGTCGCCCACGTTGTCGGCGATGGTTGCGGGGTTGCGGGGGTCGTCTTCCGGGATGCCGACTTCAACCTTTCCAACGAGGTCGGCGCCGACGTCCGCTGCCTTGGTGTAGATGCCGCCGCCGACGCGCGCAAACAGTGCCTGCGTGGAGGCGCCCATGCCGAAGGTGATCATGGTGGTGGTCATGTGGACGAG
>JAOZKS010000520.1 GCA_029935255.1 Pontiella sp. | reverse complement strand
TTATGCAGAATTGTCCTGCGATTGGGATAAGGATGGCGATGGAATCATTGGGGAGGACGGTGCCGCCGCAATGAACGGAGATGAGATTGAACGGTACTTCGAAGTCTATGTGGGACGGATTCCCCATTATGGTGTAATCGCCGATACCGATGGGATTCTACAAAAAACAATCGATTACGAAACCTCTACGGATACGGCTTGGCGACGCAAGATGCTCATTTCTGCGAAACCACTGGGTGCGTTAATGTCCGGGTATGAATGGGGCGAGCAGATTAAAGCAGACCTTCTGGAGCCAAATGCCATTTCAAGTGATCGAGTTTATAAGGATGGTTCTGATTTTGTTGCGGCGGATGCCGGTATTATTCCTCCGCCCGAGTTTCCTTCATCGACAGAGATCGCGCAGGAGGTTTGGAGCGTAGGTCAGTATGGCTTGCATGTATGGGTGACTCATGGCTCACAAACAGGGGCCTCTGGTATTATTCCTGCCGACGGGTCAGTCAACTATTTGATTGACGACTATCCCTCCACCGTATTCCAGGGCTCGTGCCAAAATGCATGGCCTGAGAATGTTAACAACCTCTCCTATACCCTACTAAAAAAGGGTGGAATTTTGACGCTCGGAGCTGCGCGCAACTCATACGGTACCAAAGGAGAACTGGAGTATTCTGATTCGGGATCGGTGTTGGGTATGGGCTATCGTTATGTCCAAGGGATTACAGAAGGAAAATCCTGCGGGGAGGCCCTCTGGGATCTGAAAGAAGAGACGACTAATTGGCAGAAATCAAATTGGGCTGATTACAATCCTTACGGGGATCCTTCTGTGGTGGTTCTTCCTCCAACCCCAGCCTTTACCATAATGCCGACCGATACCTTCTTTACTGTGATAAGTGTGGAGGCAGGGGGAAGCAGTGCTAGTCGGTCATACACCCTCAGAAACAACTCGGGTTCCGCGTTGAACTGGACGGCGAGTCAGAGTGCAACGTGGTTTGATCTTTCCGAAACGAATGGCACGATCTCAGCAGGCGATTCCGTCGTGGTAAATATGACACTGAATGCGGAAACCGAAACCTTTGGAATCGATACGTACGAAGCCCTCGTAACCTTTACCGATAGCTCGAATAACATCATTGAAGAGCGACCTGTGGTTTTGGCAGTACCTTATGAAGTTACTACCTTCTTGGGTGGAAGTCTGGATGATGTGGCAGATTGGAGTGACGGATATCCTGTGAATGAAGAGGGTGCGGTTGCCGTCGATGGGGATCTTCAAGGCAACTGGAATGTTGCTCCCATGCAAGCTTCCGTGATTAATCATACGGCGGGGACGATTTCCCCTTATCAGGGTGGTTTTAATGCATATAACAATTCGAATTTTGTTTGGAACCAAAATGGGGGTGATATTCTTACTCTTGCAACCCGTAGCCTTCTTGCAAACTCAGGTACACACAACCTTATCAGTGGCACAGTAACCGGTGGATCTGTTGCGGCGGTGAATGGCGGTACGTTTACCCAAACCGGTGGTAGCGTAATAGGGATCGCCTCAGCCAGTATCTATGGGGTAACTGGTGGCGGTTCTATGTTCCTTACTGGGGGTACGGGTGCTACTACAGGCAATGCTGCCGTTGCTTTTGACCTGACGTTGGGAACGATCAATGTTGGCGGGAATTTCGCTATGGAATTTGGCCAAGATTTGCTTGCTAAGAATACGGCTACTTTGACGTTTGCCACAGATTGGAGCGGATCTTTTGTTCGCGACAATTATACAGAAGCAGAGTGGAAGGCTCAACTGGTGGCCGGAACCGTTACGGTGGATGGAACGGTTGTTACGGATGCAAACTTTTCATCCCTCTTTGTGGTGGAAAATGCCG
>JAOZKS010000519.1 GCA_029935255.1 Pontiella sp. | reverse complement strand
GGTGACTTTCCCATGACTGACGCTGATGATGCGACTGTCGGAGATGGCCATGCGGAAGACGTAGGGCGCAAGGTATTTGATTGCTCCTTCGGCGTTGCTTCCACATGCTTGGCTATTGACGATGAATGGTTTCTTCCAGGCATCCGGGTCGACATAACGCAGAAGTTTTTTGCGCTTGAGGATGGCACGGAGTTTTCCGCGAAACATCTTTGAGAGCGCATGCACACTGACAAAGAAGTCGGCGCGTGAAGATTGCCAAGTTTTCGTCTGTTTATCTATCCCTCCGCCAGGAACAATGTAATGTATGTGCGGATGATAGTGCAGCTGTCGTCCCCAGGTATGTAGGACGCCGAAAAATCCAGAGAGATCGGCACCGATAAACCGGGGATCTGCTGCCAGTTCTTTGAGCGAGGCACTTGAGGCTTCAAACATTGCATCATACGCATCCTTTTGAGTTGAGCGGGTGAACTCGCGTAGCTCTTGAGGTATGGTGAAGGTGATCATGAAATGATGCCCGGGTAGGCGATCATTCATACGTTTATTGAGCCATTCTTCACCTTTGTGCTGTTGGCAGTTCGGACAATTCCGGCTGCCACAGCCTTTATAGATGAAGTGCCGCTCGTCGCACTTTTTGCATTTGTAAACATTCACGCCACTATCGGGCGTTCGACAACGTTTAATTCGGTAAATGGCCTTTCGGTGTTCATGGGGGATACTATCACCAAACTCCTCAAGATAAGCATCTCCATATTCTCGGAAGATCTCTGCTATTGTTCCCATGATCAGATCTCCCCCATGATTGTATTAATCGTTTTACAAGCTTGCTCGCGCCCCCAATTGGTAACATGGAGATAGCGCACCGTGTGCTGGAGTGTTGCATGGCCCAGATACTCCTGTACCGTTTTAATGCTCACACCTGCTTCGAGAAGATGGGTGGCATAGCTGTGGCGCAGTGTGTGTAGTGTTATTTTGCGTCCTGCCAGCCCCGCCCGTTTCACTGCTCGGCGGATACCGCCCTGAACTGAAGACCTGGACATTGGTTTGCTGCTCGTCGGCCCTTCACTTCCACTTCTGCCCAGTGCCGGGAAGATCAGGCGCGGGTTCCTGTGCAATGACCAGTAGCGCTTCAGATAGCGATAGGTCTTCTCCGGCAAAGGAACAAACCGATCCCTTGCGCCCTTTCCACGAACATGCAGAAGCCGACGCTTCCCGTCGATATCACCAATTTTAATATTCAGAGCCTCCTCTAATCGAAGTCCGAAGGAGTAAACGGTGCGCAGGTATGTCATGATCTGTGGAGTCCCTGCATTGGCCAAAATGGCTCCGACGTCATCACGATCGATTACCATGGGCAGACGAGATTCCTTCTGTGATTTGAGTACCTCCAGAAGGGGCCACTTATTCCCCATCACATCCTGGTAAAGACACTTCAGACCACAATGCAAAATCCGCATACTACTCCCTGCAAGCTTGCAGTCATCAAGCCGATACAGAATGAACTGACGAAGCTCTTCTTCGACAATTTCTTCCAGAGGCCTGTCAGCGTACTTTCCAAGAATCCGGATCTCCCGTGCGTAGGTCTCTGCCGTGCGTTTACTTTTCCCCATCAGCAAAAGTTGATCGATGGTACGTTTATACCAGTACTGTGTAGTTTTTGCCATGATACGTCTCCTTGACATAAGGCATTATTTTTCGCCCTGCTTTAATTGCAGGAATGGAGACGTATAGTAAATCAAAAGGTAATCAAAGTCAGAAAGACGTGAAGAATTAATCTGCTGCGAAGCGGCTTACTTGAACAATGGGCAGGTCAGCTGGCTTCCCTCATGCCGGGACCTACATCCACAACTCTGGGCGCAATTGTTTTACTTATT
>JAOZKS010000518.1 GCA_029935255.1 Pontiella sp. | reverse complement strand
CTGGCCCATCGCCCCGGCCAAGGCCGCGAAGATGCAGCAGGGCAAAAAGCCCGTCTCCATCGATCTGGGCAACGGACAGAAAATGGACTTTGCCTACATTCCTTCCGGGGAATATGCCATGGGCTCGAGAACCGAACCGATGAAGGCGGTCAAGGTTGAGAAGCCGTTTTGGATGGGCACCACCGAAGTCACGCTTGCCCAATACCGGGCGTTCAAGCCCGGCTACAAAAACGGTGTCTACGACATGCACTACAAGGACCAGGTCGATCGGGGCTATTACATGAACGAGTCCGGCTTCCCGGTCATTCGCGTGCCCTACAACGATGCGCTCGAATACTGCGCGTGGCTCTCGGAAAAAATCGGCAAGAAGGTGGTACTTCCCTCCGAAGGGCAGTGGGAATGGGCCTGCCGCGCCGGTACCGATTCACTGCTTTGGTTCGGCGGGAAGGAAACCGACTTTTCCGAATTCGCCAACCTCGCCGATGCCACGATCATTGAGCTGGCGGTACATGGCATCAATCCGAAGCCTTTCGAGAATCCGCCGGACGAATGGAACTACGAGCTGAAGGACGCCCGCTTCAACGATGGCGTTCTGCACCTTGCCGCCGCCGGCAGCTACCAGCCCAACCCGTGGGGGCTTTACGACATGCACGGCAACGTCTGCGAGTGGACCCGTTCCGACTACGACAAAGGCCGCAAGGTCGTGCGCGGCGGCTCGTGGAAGGATCGCCAAAACCGAGCCTCCTCCGCCTTTCGCATTGGGCATCCCCCGTGGCAGCAGGTATATAACACAGGATTTCGCGTCACCATTGAGGAATAAAACAAGTCAAACCACCGAGGAAACAACATGAAAAAAATTATTATTACGTCCCTCGCGGCCATGGCCGCACTTTCCTGCTTGTCGAAATCCGAAGCCCTCTTTAATGGAACGGATGTGCAGGGCTGGCACGTTGATGTGCCCAAGATGGATAAGGATCCGAATCTGAAAAGTCCATTCGTGGTGCGCGATGGCCTGCTGATTAGTCTGGGAAATCCCCGGGGACACCTCATCAGCGATGCGGTCTATCAAAACTATCGCCTTGTGGTTGAATACCGTTTTTCCGCGAAGCCCGGAAACTGCGGGGTCTTGGTTCACGCATCAACGCCGCGGGCGTTGTATGGCATGTTCCCCCAATCCATCGAGGTGCAAATGATGCACCAGAATGCCGGCGACTTGTGGTGCATTGAAGAGAGCATTAGCGTAACCAACATGGTGGTGCGACGGGGGCCTGAGGAAAAGTGGGGGGTGTCCAAAGGGACGGCTCGCCGCATTAAAAACCTAACTGAAAATTCCGAAAAACCTGCTGGTGAGTGGAACACGATGGTGATCGAGTGCATGGACAACTCGATTATGGTTTGGGTCAACGGCGATCTCGTCAACCATGGGTTCGACTGCACGGCGGCGAAGGGCCAAATCGCGTTGCAGGCAGAGGGTTCCGAGGTCGAATTCAAAACGCTAAAATTAACCCCGATCACCCAGTTCAGCGGAAAATAAGACCGACCGGATACCTTATTTCTTTCGGTCGTAGTTGAAGGGTTTCCCGGTATATTCATAGGTCTCGAAGACCTCGCCCTGTCCCAGCGTGCGTGGATCGCCTTGATCGGTTAGTTCGGCCTCCATCTGCTTGCGGAGCTGTTCTTTGATGGCCGCATATTCCGGATTGGCCGCGAGGTTATTCATGCAATGCGGATCCTTCCGGATTTGGTAGAGTTCTTCTTCCGGGCGTTTGCCAAAGCTCATTTCATAGTAGGGGTATTCCGGGTCGCCGGGTTCCAGGTCGGTCAGGTATTTCTTGGTGGGCGACCCGTCGCAGTTGCGCAGGCCATGCTCGGA
>JAOZKS010000517.1 GCA_029935255.1 Pontiella sp. | reverse complement strand
ACCCTTACCGGCAAAGGCAAACAGGCGATCCACAACCACTTCTACTGGGAAACCGGCAACGCCAAATCCGTGCGCATGGGAGACTGGAAAGGCTACTGCCGCGTCAAAAAAGGCGTGGATGGAAAGATCGAGCTATTCAACCTTGAAAAAGATTCAAAGGAATCCAACAACATCGCCGACGAACATCCTGAAGTGGTGGCAAAAATCCAGACCATCATGACCGAAGGCCGGACCGACTCGCCCTACTTCACCCAAGGACTTCCCTCGCCTGCCGTGCAAGAATGGCGCAAGCAAGCCAAGGTACGCGCCGAAAAATACAAATAGGTCTTTATACCTTCGTAATCACTAAACGGGCATCGTGCCCGTTTAGATCCCAATCGATTCCGGCGGCATCGCCTTCGGGAAGAAGAGTGCAAGACAGAGCGAGCGTTTCTGCTTCAATATACTTGCGATGGGTTTCCACTGCCGCAGCGACGGCCTCGTCGCCCGCAAAGGTAATCTGAATGCGCTGGATCACTTCCAGATCCATCTCCTTGCGCATGCTCTGAATCTTATTCACAAACTCGCGCGCCAACCCTTCGGCAACCAGATCGTCGTTGAGCTGTGTATCGAGCCCAACCACCAGCGACCCTTCCGCACTCACGGCCATCCCTTCTTTGGGAATGCGCACGACTTCAATATCAGCCATCGTCAGCTCAATGGTTTTTCCTTCCAGCTCAACCCCCACGGTTTCGCCGGAGGAGATCGAGGTAATCTGCGCGTCGCTCAACCCAGCAATCAACGGAACCGCCTTTTTCATCAGCGGACCGAGTTTGGGGCCCAGCTGCTTAAAGTTGGGCTTCGCCTGAATGGAGGCCAGCTCCGAGGAGTCGGTCGAAAATTCTACGGCACGCACATTGAGCTCGTCGGAAATCAGCGTTTCCAAAGCTTGGATATTCGCGAGCAGTTTTTCGTCGTCGCACACCACATGCATCATGGCAAGCGGCTGACGGTTCTTGAGTTTATACTCTGCACGCAACGCTCTACCCTGCTCGACGGCATTCATCACCAAGGCCATCTGTCCTTCAAGCACCTCATCGCGTCGGGCATCGGCGGCCGTCGGGAAATCGCAGAGGTGGACGGATTCCGGCAGGTCGGCGGTCTTGAGATTCTGGTAGATCGTCTCGGAGATGAAGGGCGTGAACGGCGCGGCTATTTTCGAGAGGCCGAGCAACACATCGTACAACGTGGAATAGGCCTGCATCTTGTCGATATCATCCTCGCTCTTCCAGAACCGGCGGCGTGAGCGGCGGATATACCAGTTGGTCAAGTCTTCGATAAATGCAACGAACGGACGGACGGACGCTTGCAGGTCGTAGCGATCCATCGCTTCGGTCACCTGCTGTTCAAGGCGGGCGAGCGAGCTTTGAATCCAGCGATCCATTAAATTGTCGCGCTCCGGAACGGATTGCTCCGGGGCCCAGCCATCGATGTTGGCGTAGGTGATGAAGAAGGCGTATGCGTTCCACCACGGCAACAGCAGATGGCGGAGTGAATGCTTCACCCCTTCCTCCGCGAAACGCAGCGACTCGGCCCGCACGACCGGCGAATAGATCATGTAGAGGCGCAGCGCATCGGCTCCATATTCATTAATGACATGGATCGGGTCGGGATAATTCTTGAGCCGCTTGCTCATCTTCAGACCATCTTCGGCCAGCACCAGCCCATTGACGACCACGTTCTTGAAGGCGGGCTTGTCGAAAAGCGCGGTGGAAAGCACCATCAGCGTGTAGAACCAACCGCGCGTCTGATCGAGCCCCTCGGCAATAAAGTCGGCCGGAAAGTTGGCCTCGAAGTGCTCCTTATTGTCGAAGGGATAGTGATTTTGCGCGTA
>JAOZKS010000516.1 GCA_029935255.1 Pontiella sp. | reverse complement strand
CAGGAAGCGGTTTAGCGGTTTCGCTGAACAGTTGGATTGATTGATCGGCATCCAAAGAAAGATAGTGTCCCATGCCCTTGAAGCGAAGGGCGCTTAGAGCCGCGACATGAACCTTTAACTGAAGCTGGGACTGCAAGGTATACAGTGCTCCCTGCCAGTCAACATGGTCGCCGCAACGTATGTAGGCCCCTTGCCCCAACCGTTCAAGCCATCCCGATGCAACATACCTGCGTACAAGATTGGTCGATACCCCATGTGCTGTCAGCCAGTTGGAAGTCAACACAACTCCCGGAACCACACTTTGCAGTATAAGGTTTATTTTTGTTTGCTTTTGCATACTCATGGTGTGTGTGTATGACAAAATTCAAACCAATGCGCAACTGCTGAATGGGATGAACACGAGAACATAAGCGTCAAATCGACCTTTGAGCGAGATGATCGAAAGAAGGTGATTGCGTGGCATATTCGAAAAAACACAAGCGTACGAATTGAGTGGATAACAACCCGCTTGAAAATGGGCGTCACATCAAATTTTTCCAGTTATATTCGGGCCGTAGAGAAATCAACGGGAGGTATTCTATGGGAGCTGAAAAACAAAATAACGAGTTAGGCGGACTGACCCCTTCCCTGTGGCAGGACAGTTGCAAACCTCCACCAACGAAGCGGAGTTGATCACAGTCTATGCCTATGAAAACGGTGGTCGTATCACCTCGGTTGAAATGCCCGGTGGAGCGACGCAAATTACCGAGAGCTACATCGACGGACGCACCAAGCGGGTTCATGGAACGGGTACGGTTGAACAGACCTTCGAATATGGGTTCGATGGTTCCAATCTCTGGACAACGGTCTACACCGGCTCGCAAGGCACAGGTTCGCTTCGGCGGGAAAAAACCTTTACGGATGCCAATGGAAGGACGGTTCAGATTGAAAGACCCGGTTTTGGCGGGGAGGTGTTAACCACAAAATACACATATAACGCAAAAGAACAGCTTGTAAGAACCGAGCAATGGGCCGGGACTGAACTGAAAACCGTCACGCTGAATGAATATGATGATTTGGGCAATGTCGTCCGTTCCGGTCTCGATGAAAACAAGAACGGGGTGCTGGAACTCGCTTCTATGGACCGGATCTCCGATTCGGATTCCAGCTATTGGAACGATGGAACCGATTGGTTCCGAGTTAGCACGTCAACCACCTACCCGAACGATAATGCCGCAACAGTGCTGGTGCAGTCTGAAAACAAAACCCGACTGACCGGACTCGGCACGCAATCGGCACTCGGAAATCTTCAATCGGAAATAGTTTCCAAGGATGTCTTTGGTAACGAAACAGTTTCCCAGTCGTGGCTGAATCGTGGCACCAAAACCATCACTCGAATCGTTGATATTCCCACCTCTACGCAAGATCAAATCTCCTCCACCATCAATAGCCTCCTTGCTTCCGTGTCTTCGGCGTCTTCCGTGGTTACTCAATATGGCTATGATGGATTGGGGCGTCGCACCACTGTGATTGATCCGCGCATCGGTACTTCTACCACGCACTACAACGCCAAGGGGCAAATTGGCTGGACAGAAGATGCGCATGGGGTTCGTACAGGGTATGCGTATGATCCAGACACCGGACAGCGCTTCTCTAGCTCCACCACCAATGGAGCCGAAATCGCCACCACTTATGCCGAGTTCGATGATCTCGGTAATCTCGTCCGCCAATGGGGCTCCGCAACTTACCCCGTTTCATACGAATTCGACGAGTATGGGCAAAAAACCCACATGCACACCTATCGGGGTGGCAGTGATTGGGATGGTTCCGCATGGCCCGGTAGTTCGGCTCTGGCCGATACCACCGAATGGGTCTACGACCCTGCCACCGGCCTGCTGACCGACAAGC
>JAOZKS010000515.1 GCA_029935255.1 Pontiella sp. | reverse complement strand
GTCGGGCACTGGAAATTGGACATGGGCCGAGGTCTTAACTCCGACAGGCTGCTAGATATGCCTCTGGAAGTTTGAACACATTATCGAAGGATCTTATCTAAGCTATGAATGGAAGAAGTGGACCTAATGAGATGACGGATTCGGCGGGTGCCGGGTTTGATACGGGATTTTCGCCAGCAGGAGCGCGGAAAGTAGGCCGTTACCTTATCGTTCGAGAGTTTGTTCATACTCTGTTTGGGGGCGAAATGAACCGGTTTTTAGAGAAATACGCGGGAAACATGAGGAAATCAGGCCTTTTTGGCCTACCTAGAGATTTCTCTAGGTATACGGGGTGATGAGGTTGCGCTATCTTGTTCGAGTATGTATTGGAAAAGGCAATCCATGCACCCGTGTGGGTGAAGCCGGAGGTTAAAAGCAAAATTAGGAGAGATGAGATGAAAAGAGGCATATTAGCATTATTAACAGCTGTTTTACTGGGCGGCGTTGGAACCACCCGGGCGGCGATCACGACCAATCTGGTGGAGGATTTCAGCGCGTACGACGCAACGGATCTTCTTTGGAACATCGGTGATCCCGCGAATGCAGATGAAATTCTGGGAGGATTGGCTGAAAACCGCTGGATGGTCGCCGGTGGTGTGGTCACTACCAATCAGTGGGGAAAGCTGACGATCAAGAGTAGTCAGACGAAGAGCCGAGCGGCTCTGTACACCATTACTGCGGATCAGTTCAGCGGTTCAGATCCCAATGCTCAGCTTTCCTTTACCCTGCAGAACCTTGAAAATTTCGGTACGCTGGAGGTGGCGGTATTTCATATCGTGAATCCTGGAACGGCGGGTCAGGCGGTCGCGTATGATGTGCTCGGTGGTCCGAATTCTCCCTTTGTCTCGGATGGAACCGGTGTTGGCTTGCTGGCGGTCGGTGCTGCTGATGTGGCTCTATTGGTCAGCACCAATTTCGGCGGTCTGGCCGATAATAATCCCATCGAAGGGGTCAAGACGATTTCGTTTCCCTACAATGGCAACGACGATATCGTGATTGGCTTCAGTTCGATTGGATACGATACTGCCAATAAAATAGCGACGATTGATGATGTTGTGGTGACAACCGACGATGCGGCAATTCTGCCGGTGAATGACGATACGATTATTGCTGTGTTTGACGAAACCTTCTCTACGCCGGACCGCAACTTCCCCGGCGTTTCCGCCTCCATTTCCGGCGGTGAAGGGAAAAATTCTAACTATGGATCCACCGATACCTCTTACGGTTCGCTGCTGGGTGATGCCCGCACGGATAAAGATGCGTATACCGCAAGCTCTAATAATAACACCGTTGTGGTTTCCGTGACCAACACCACCCCGGATACGACCGTGGTTTTCGATTCGTTCAATTTTGATATTGGTCGTAAGTGGAGCAAGGCCCCGAATAAGGTGACGGTCGGAATTTCCGGCGATATTGATAATAATGCGTCTTTCACCACCGTCAGCAATTTTACCGAAATCACGGGAGGATCTCCCTATATAACCTATTATGACGATGCCGACGTCGATCTGAGCACGCTGACTGACCGCTCCCTGGAGTATGGAGAAGTGGCTACGTTCTCGCTCACGGTTTCCGACCCGATCGATACTTCCAACCCCAACTCGCTGCTGGCGATCGACAATATTGCGCTGATCGGCGAGGTGATTACCGGCACACTGCTCAATACGGATCCGGCGGATGAGCTGGTGTTGTATAATATCGAACCAATGGGAGTCGTTACCGGAGAGATTGCTGTTTCCTATATTGAAGCGACATCCATGCCGACCAACGTAACTATTACGGCGGTTTCGGTGGTGGATCAGTCTGACGGCGGATTCGCCAGTGCATCAACCAACCTGCCGTTCACGCTGAGCA
>JAOZKS010000514.1 GCA_029935255.1 Pontiella sp. | reverse complement strand
ACTTGCTGGCGGACTGCCATTGCCCTGCTACGACCTCTTATGAAGGTATATTCATAAGGAGTTTTTCACACCGTTGGGCTTAACCCTGAAAATCCGTACTCTTTTTTCCGTGAATTCACCTTGACGGGTAAAGCACTCACCATTTATACATGACGAATATCATAACAAAATGACAGTTTAAGGAGATCAACCTATGAAGTTATCAACAAAAGGTCGCTACGCTACTCGCATCCTATTGTGTGTTTCCCGTCTACAGGGGGATCAACCCGTTCCGAAGAAAAGAATTTCCGAGCAGGAAGGAATCTCTACCGACTATATTGAGCAGATTATCGTTCCGTTGAAGAATGCGGGTCTGGTGAATAGCGTACGTGGATTGCGGGGTGGATTCCGCCTCGCAAAAGATCCGGCGGATATCACGGTATACGACATCCTCGCGGCTTCGGAAGGCGATATTAATCTCGTGGGCTGTCTGGCCGAGGGATGCAGCCGTTCGGATACCTGTGTTGTTCAGCGGGTCTGGCAGGGTGCCAGCAATGAGCTTCGTGATTACTTTTCCAAAATAACGCTGAAGGAACTGCACGACGACTACGTCAAACGCACGGCCAACCAACCGATCATGTTCAATATCTAATTCCTGGAGAAATAAAATGCCTATCTATGACAATATTACTCAGACCGTTGGAAATACACCGCTGGTAAAACTTAACCAGATCACGGCCGGTTCAAAGGCCACGGTTGCGGTTAAACTTGAATCCGGCAATCCACTCGGCAGCGTGAAGGACCGCATCGGCGTTGCCATGATCGAGGATGCAGAAGCGAAAGGCCTCATCAAGCCGGGCTTTACCTTGATTGAGCCGACCAGCGGGAACACGGGAATTGCGCTGGCCTTCACCGCTGCGGCGAAAGGCTATAAGCTGATTCTCACAATGCCGGAAAGCATGAGCATTGAACGCCGGCGTCTTTTGCAGGTGCTGGGTGCTGAACTGGTGCTGACTCCTGCCGAGAAGGGGATGCCCGGAGCGATTGCTGCGGCTGAAAAACTCGTTGAAGAACATCCCGATGCCATCATGCTTCAGCAGTTCGATAATCCCGCCAATCCATCCATCCACGAAAAGACAACGGCGGAGGAGATCTGGGCCGACACCGACGGCAAGGTGGATATCTTTGTGGCTGGTGTGGGCACGGGTGGAACTCTGACGGGTGTTGCGACGGCATTGAAAGCAAAGAATCCTGAACTCAAGGCCGTGGCCGTTGAGCCGGAAAAATCACCGGTTATTTCCGGCGGGAAACCGGGTGCGCATAAGATTCAGGGGATTGGAGCAGGCTTCATTCCGAACAATCTGGATACGGATTTGATCGACGAGATTGTATGCATCGATGGCGATGCGGCCGGAACCATGGCGCGTCGTCTGGCGAAGGAGGAGGGAATCCTGTGTGGCATCTCCTCGGGCGGCAATGTTCTTGCTGCGTTGGAATTGGCAAAAAAGCCTGAAAATGCAGGAAAGTTGATTGTTACCGTGATTTGCGATACGGGGGAGCGTTATCTCTCCACCTGGCTGTTCGAAGATAAATAATCCAGCAACGCCAAGACGAATAAACGCCGGTTTCCAAGCATGGATTCCGGTGTTTTTTTTATTCGTCCTACCATTTAACTTCAACGCCATAGCGAAGCCAGGTTGCCGTTTCGCTACGGGCATCTGAATAATAATCGCCGGGAACCATGGCTTGTACCGTGACGTAGTGCTTGAGATGTTTATTGAAGGTGTGCTCGATGGCCGCCTTCAGATGGTGTCCTCGGAACATGCTCCCATTATCGATCGCACTGGGTTTATTTGGATCGTCCACTTTCTGGTCAGCAAACAGCAAGGAGTATTCGGCAGTCAACTGAAGCGGTTTAAG
>JAOZKS010000513.1 GCA_029935255.1 Pontiella sp. | reverse complement strand
AGTCCCATTATTACATCATTTTGGAGGCTGGGATTTAAGATTGAATTGGAAAAGAGACAATTGAGAATCAGTGCACCAAAAGGAAAACCATGGCAACAAATTCAATAGGCAAGGGAACAAAAACCATCGGCATCAACATGGATGCAAAACTGGCCGATAAACTGGAAGGGCGCGCCGCATCCATGTACATCTGAACCAGAAAATACTGCAAGCTCATCCTCTCCCAATGGGCCGAGTCCGGTAAAAAGCTCAAGCTTGAAGAGTGTTGAGAATTAGTTTCTCCACGCTCCCATTCCTTTCTCACCCCGTTGACATTACCATCTGGATCTACAATTCCGTCAACGGAACCTGTACCCGCAAGTGCGTGCGTAATGTGCAGTCCTTTTTGTTCCGTTTTGATTGGCGTAGTCGTTTTTGCTCTGTAGAACGTTTGCATGGGATGTAGGGAACAGGGGCGAAAGAGATCAATTGGAGGAAGGAAAAAAGGATCGAGCTGTTGCTTTTTCCTTTCTCTCGTGTGTTTGTAGGGTCTCTATACCCAAGGGCACATTATGGTGTGAATTTTGCAGGACACCTTGTGTGAAAATTCGTTAAAAAATCCCGGCCGTGGCTGGGGTTGAGGAGGAAGTCGTATGAAGAATGCAATGGAAGTCGTTCAGGCGGATCTGGACCATATTTGTGGAAAACTCGAAGGGGAGATGTCCCGGCTCTCGGGCAAGCGGTTGTTGATTACCGGTGGTGCGGGTTTCCTGGGATACTATCTCGTGCAGGCCCCGCTGCACTGGAACAAGACCCACCCGGACTCGGAGCCGGTCAAGGTTGTGGTTTGGGACAACTTCATGCGCGGTGTTCCCGAATGGCTCTCCGCGCTCGAAGACAATCCCGACCTTTCCATCCGGAAGTATGATGTGATCGATCCGCTACCGGACGACATGGGCGATTTTGATTTCATTATCCACGCCGCAACGATTGCCTCGCCGATCTACTACCGCCTACATCCCATCGAAACCATGGATGCCAATATTACCGGCCTGCGAAACCTGCTCGACTACACGCTTGCGCAAAAGGAAAAGGGCGTGCCGGTCGAGGGCTTCCTCTTCTATTCGACCAGCGAGATCTATGGCGATCCAACCCCGGGAAATATTCCGACACCGGAAACCTATCGTGGGAATGTTTCCTGCACGGGGCCACGCGCCTGCTATGACGAATCCAAGCGCTACGGTGAAACTCTGGTGGTCAACTTTGCCCAGCAGCATGGCCTGCCCGTGCGCACGGCGCGCCCCTTCAACAATTATGGCCCGGGCCTGAAGATTACCGATCGCCGTGCACTACCTGATTTTGCCCGCAATGTACTGGCGGGCGAAGATATCGTTATGCTTTCCGATGGCGCACCGACGCGTACCTTCTGCTATGTCGCCGATGCGGTCGCGGGCTACTACAAGGTGATGCTGCGCGGTCGCAACGGCGAGCCGTACAATATTGGTCTGGCCGAACCGGAAATCTCCATCCGGCAACTTGCGGAGCAGGTCGTCGATATGGCGAAGGAGCTCTGGGGCTACGAAGGACGGCTGGTTTGCCAAACGAGCGATGACAAGGACTACCTGACCGACAACCCGAATCATCGCTGTCCAATTATTGATAAGGCAAAAAGCGAGCTGGACTACGATCCGACCATCCAACTGGAGGATGGCCTGCGCCGCAGCCTGCTGTGGTATGCGGACAACCGGGCCGCGGAGGATCTGTAATGAGGATTTCCGTTGTGGGAACCGGGTATGTCGGGTTGGTCTCCGGCGTTTGCCTGGCCGAGGTGGGGCACGATGTGGTGTGCATCGACAACAATGCGGCGAAGGTCGACGACATCAATGCCGCAAAAAGCCCGATCTACGAAGCCGGGCTGGA
>JAOZKS010000011.1:9615-19480 GCA_029935255.1 Pontiella sp. | reverse complement strand
CCCAATCTGTGATGCGAAGGCTTTGGACTTTAAGGAGATTGAAGTGGTGATGCGACCGGAGTTCGCCTGAAGCGCGGCCAACTGATCCCGGCCGATGTGGTGGTGGTCACGGCGGGGTGCTTTATGGAGCGTGGTCGCCGGCCATGTACCAAGGTAAAATTGCCGGCATGAATGCGGCTGGCGTGCCGACGGAATTTGGAGGAATCCCCCGGTCGCACTTACTTAAGGTGCTGGGGAAACCCATGCTGAGTATCGGGGTCACCACCCCGACCGACGGCAGTTACCGGATGATTGAGGATCATGCCGATGGCGGGTACCGGATGTTCATGTTCCGCGACGGGCATTTTGTCGGCAGTCTGCTCATTGGGAAGCTGAAGCTGCTAAAGCCTGTGCGCAAAGCCATCCAGGCCCAGCTCGACCTGCGGGAGTTGCTGACTCCGGACACCTCTGCGGAAGAAATTGCGCAGTATCTTTCAGCCCTGTAGCACTTGGGCAAGCTTGACCTTGGCTTCTTCCAACCGCTGGAGGAGCATTTCATGCACCGCCGTGCTGACCTCTTGGAATTCGGCTCGACTGTCGATGAGGCGGTTGAGCTCGCTTTGCATGTGGTCGAAGTCGCACTCGTCCACGGTACCTGCGGTGACATAGCCGAATGGGGCCAGAAAGTTATCCACCTTTGAGCCTCGGCTGATTCCAATGATTGGAACATGCAAAATCGAGGCTAGAATGAGCAGGTGCAATCGGCTACTGATCACCAGATCCAACCGACCGGCAATCGCCAGAACCTCCCGAGGCTCCCGGCGCCCCTCGATCACAACGGATTGGGTGCGGTTTTTCATTCGCTCGCGTAGGTCGGCCATCAAGTCCGCATCGGTTTCGTGGTTCATCGGCAGGAAGACGATTTGATGCTGGCCGTCAACGAGGCGATCGAGGAAGTCGATCAACGCCTGCTCATGCACGAGCTGGCGCTGGGCGGAAATGCAGAGGCCTATCTTGCACCGGTCCGAATCGAGAATGCGTTGTGCTTCGGAGGACAGCGAAATATGTTCCCACACCTCGGGAACGAGCAATTCGGCGGAGTCGGCCCCGACGATGGCGGCGGGAACTTCGCCACAGGCATGCACGGCGGCGAGGGTTTCAGGATCGCGGAGAACCACGAGATCGGCTTGGTTGAGTTGCTCAACAATCTTACTGCGGGCGCGGGCTTCGGATTGATTTTCCAGCCGCCGGACAAAGTGGATGCGCCCGAGGGCGAGCCACGACAGCACCGTCAGCAGGACGCGCCGTTTCCCGGGCAACACCCGATAGATGAAGGGGTTTAGTTTGTCGTTCATGCCCACGCCCCACACCACGGTCTTGGTGCCGACTCGATGGGCGATTTCAAGCATGCTCAGGGGGATTTCGGGATAGTCGGACAGGCCGGTGGCTCCCGGCCAAATGAACACATCGGCGTCGGCGATGCGTTCTTCCATCAGCGTCTGGCTGAAGGCGGGCTCGAAACCAAAAAGCTGAACGGTTTGCACGCCTAGTTTTTCGGCGGTTCTTTCGGGAGCATCGGTACTAACGGTTATTTCGGCGGCGGGGCAAATCTCCCGAAGGATCCCGACCACGCATTCGAGGATGGCTTCGTCGCCGACATTGTTGCGCCCAAAGGGGACACCGCCCAGAAGAATCTTCATGGACTCGTTATGCCACGCAAAAGGTGCTTTTAATAGCCCGCTTTTACACATAATCTCCCGTACATGAAAAAGAAAGCCCCGCTCATCCTTGCCAGTGCATCCCCTCGCCGCCGCGAACTGCTGGCAACCCTCGGAATGGATTTCAAGATTCTCGTGCCGAATGTGGACGAAACGGCCTTGGCGGACGAAACCCCACGGGCCTTTGCGGAACGCATGGCGAAGGAGAAAGCCTACGCGGTTCAGGCCGATGGTGTGGTGATTGCCGCCGACACCATTGTGGTGCATGCGGATTCAATTCTTGGAAAGCCTGCCGATGCCCCCCACGCAAAGGAGATGCTCGAGTTGCTTTCGGGAAGTGAACACAAAGTTATTACGGGCGTATGCGTGAAGAATGTAGAACACTCGGTCGTTTTTTCCGTCACGACCCAAGTGGTTTTTCGAAGCCTGGAAGAGGCGGAAATCGAGGCCTACATTTCAACGGGCGACCCTCTGGACAAGGCGGGAGCCTATGCGATCCAGGGCGGTGCGGCGCACATGGTGCGATCCATCAGCGGGTCGTATACGAATGTGGTTGGGCTTCCGCTTTGCGAACTTCACGAAGCGTTGGTTTCTTTTTGATTCGGCGGGGGTTTTCCAATATATAGTCGGGGTCATATGTCTAATGTAAAAATATCTATCCTCGGAGCAAGCCCCTTGAACCGCGGGCGCCTTTTGCGCTTGATCTACTGCCTTGCCGCCCTTGCGCCCCTGAATGTGTTCGCCGCCCCCGAAACCCGTGGGACGCTGGAACATCTTGGTGCAGATGCCATCATCATGGCCATCCTGGCCTCCAACACCATACTTTTGCTTGGGTTCCTGATCCGCCTGCGGGAAATGCGCGGCAGTCTCTCGCAAAAAACCACCGCACTTGATAAAAGTGAAAAGCACATCCGGCTGATGGGCGATAACCTGCCGAATGTGACCATTTTCCAGCTGACTTGCTCGCCCCTCAACGTGTTTTCCTTCGCATACCTTAGCAAAGGCTTTGAACAGGCATTAGGCATTGAGCGCGATCTGGTGATCCATGATGCCAAACTGGCCTTCGATCATCTCTACGAAGCCGACATCCCCCTGCTGAAGACGGTCTTCGAGCAGGGGAAAAAAAACCTTTTTCCGACAGATCTCGAAATCCGGATTCTCGACATTGCCGGAAATCTCAAGTGGCTACATATCAGCGCCGTACCACACTGGGAAAACGATGCTCTGGTCTGGGACGGATTCATGCAGGACATCTCGAACAGCAAGAACATTGAAGACGCCCTGACGGAAGAAAAGCACAACCTACAGAACTTGTTCGAAACGATTGATGATCTATTACTCGTTTGCGACATGAGCGGGAACCTGCTCCATACCAACCCGTCCGTCGAACATCAGTTGCTCTATTCGAAAAAGGAACTGGATGAAATGAGCCTGTTCGAGCTCTATCCCGAAAAGTTCCGGTCCGAGGCCTATCAAGTCATTGCCCTCATGCAAACGGAGCCGTCCACGACCTGCAGTTTACCGTTGCAAACGAAACCCGGCGGGGCATTTCCCGTGGAAATGAATCTTTTCAAGGGGTCGTGGAGGAACAAGAATGCCATCTATGGTGTTGCCCGGGATGTGGCCGGACGGCAACAGATCGAAAATGCGCTGCGCGAATCACAGCAGATGTTGCAGACGATTATGAATACCATTCCATCGTCTCTATTCTGGAAAGATAAGGACTCCATCTACCTCGGATGCAATAAGGCCTTTATCAAGGAATGCGGCCTAAGCACCATTGACGAGGTTGTTGGGAAAACCCCCTACGACCTGTTCGATTCAGAAATTGCGGCCGACCTGATCCGCAGGGATCAAGCGGTAATCACCTCCAGCCAGCCCATGCTAAACACCCTGCGCTCGCACGCCTACCCCGACGGTAGCGTGGGATGGCGGGATTCCAGTAAGATCCCCCTACTTGATCGGAATGGCCAAACCGTTGGCGTACTGGGTGTCTGGCGCGATGTCACCGAACAAGCCCATGCCGAAGAACGCCTGAAGCGGACGCTCGAAGATATGGAACGCTTTAACCAGCTCATGCGCGGGCGCGAGCGGCGTACCCTCGAGCTCAAGGCGGAGATCAACCAGCTCCTTACAGAGCTGGGCCGGGAGAACAAATACAAAACCACAACGGACACCCTTTCATGAGGCACTCACCCCCTAGAGAGAGGAAACGCCGGGGCTACGGTCTTTTTGTTTTTGCCGCAGCCGTCTACTCGGCAGGGGTCCTGGCCTTTTCCATCTGGGCCTATTTCCAGCACCGGACAAATGTCCTTGCCCAGATCGATGGGGCGCTCGTCGATGCCACCTATGCCACCGAACAAATCCTAGGTAAGATCTTCATTCAGTGTGCCGTGGAGACCGGAAAACTCCAAGAGCTTGGACGTGCTGAAAACAAGGAGAATCTTGAGCAATTTGCGGCCGCCTGCGGCTTTAATTCGCTGGGCGTAGCCACCCGTAATCAGAACAACGTCATTTCGCTCGTCACGGATCCCGCCCCATCGTACAAAACTCGCTTCCAACCCCATGAACCGATCAACTACGCTGCGATCATCCACCAACTGGCCCAGTCCAAAACCGGGAACCTGCTCGTACAAAACCTGCACAACCCCAATCAGGCCACGCTGCGCGTGGCCGTACGCTACAAAGCCCTGACGGAAAGCACGGGCTATGCCCTCATGGTTGCGCAAGACATGGCCTATGTAAACGCACTGATGCGTCCACTAGCCATTCGCACGGTAGCCAACGGAATCTTCCTGCACCTGATGGCCTTCCCGCTCATCGTCCTGTATGCCCGCGCCCGCCTGAAATCTGCGAAAAAGCTATCCGAACTCAACAAACGCCTTCAGCAGGATGTTGCAAAAAGAAGCGACCGAGAATCCGAGCTCGAAGATGCCATCCACGATCTAGAGCGCTTCAACGCCTTGGTGATCGGGCGGGAAGGCCGCATTATTGAGCTAAAGGCCGAAGTAAATACGCTACTTGTACAGATGAAGCGGGAAAAACGCTACAACGTCGATCATGCTGAATAACCCGTTTCCAAAGAACCGAAGATGAAGACACGTATGGAAATGCCAACCAAACTGGCTCTCGGCTATGCCGCAGGCGCGGTACTGAATGTACTGCTTCTCTCGTCGGCCCTCTACGGCCTGTCGATGGCAACAGACCCCTTTTTTCTCTATTTCGCCGGCCTCTTCCTCTTGCTCGTCGCGTGTTTTGGATATTTGGCAGGCGCTAGAATCGGACGAAACATCGAGACCGAGGGAATCGAGAAAAATCAGGAGGTGCAGGATCAACTCGAGGTGGTTCAGCAACTCATGAAGGCCAACGAGTTCCTTGAAACCGAAACCCTCGACCTGAAAAAACACCGCAAGACCCTGCTCAGCATTATGGAAGATGCCGAACGGTTCAACGAAGGGCTCAAGCACGAGGTGAGTGAACGCAAACGGGCGCAAACGGATGCCGCCCGCGCCAAGGAAAATATGGAGCTCATCCTCCACGGGGGCGACCTCGGCTACTGGGACTGGGACATCCCGAACGGAAACCAAACGTATAATGAACGTTTCGCCACCATTCTGGGCTATTCCCTCACCCTAATCGATTGTAGTGAAACCTGGCGGAAAGAACAGATCCACCTCGACGACCGCGAAGCGGTCAGTCGGGCTCTTGCCAACCACCTCAACGAAAAAACCGAAACCTATGCCAGCGAATACCGCATGCTCCACAATTCAGATGACTGGATCTGGGTGCTCAGCCGTGGAAAGGTCATTGAGTGGAACAAAGACCATACCCCCCTGCGCATGGTCGGCACCCTGCTCGACATCACCGCGCGGAAAGAATATGAGATTGAGCTCAAAGACGCCAACCAGCTCCTGGACCGGCGCAGTCGCGAACTGGAAGGAAACCAGCATATCATCATGGGCATGATGGAAGATGCCAACGAGGCCCGCGAAAGCCTGGAACAGGCCAACCGGCAACTCCTCGTGGCCCGCGCAAAGTCCGAACAAGCCACTCAGGCCAAGTCCGACTTTCTGGCCAGTATGAGCCACGAAATCCGTACGCCCATGAACGGAATCATCGGCACCACCAGCCTGCTTGACGACACCTCCCTAAGCCAAGAGCAAAAAGAATATCTGGGAATCATCCAAACCTCGGGCGACGCATTGCTTACCCTGCTCAACGACATTCTCGATTTCTCCAAGATTGAAGCTGGAAAACTAGACCTCGAACTCCAGCCGTTCGATCTACGCGAGGTCTGCGAACACATCACCGAACTACTCACGCCAACCGCCCTCGAAAAAGGGGTGGACCTGATCCTGCGCTTCTCCCCCGAAACACCGGCCTGGGTGGTGGGCGACCCCGGCCGAATCCGCCAAGTGCTGACCAACCTCGCCAGCAATGCGCTTAAATTCACCCACGAGGGCCATGTCTACATCGATATCTCCGCCGTTGCCGGAACGGAGCAGGAAACCACCATCCACTTCGATATCAAGGACACTGGAATCGGCATTGCCAAAGAGGAACTTGCCCAACTCTTCGAAAAGTTTTCACAGGGAGACTCCTCCACCACCCGCGAATATGGAGGAACCGGGCTGGGGCTGGCCATTTGCAAACAGCTGATCACCCTGATGGAAGGTAAGATCGGGATGGAAAGTACACTGGGAAAAGGATCCTCGTTCTGGTTCCGTCTCAACCTGCCCATCGCCCGTCCGGAACAAACGAGCCCGCTCAAGCAAACCTTTTTCAACCAAGAGCATGTCCTGCTGATCGACGAAAAAAAGATTGTGGGCCAGACCCTCTCGGAATGGCTCAACCGCTGGGGACTCAACACCCACATCTGCTCATCCATCGAAGAGGCCTCCGAAAAGATTCGCACCAAGGACTACCGAATGGTGCTGATCGACGAACACCTCGCATACACATCCAGCAACCCCTTCTTCAACGAACCCGAGTTCGAGCACCTTCCCCTCTTAATCATCTGCTCCATCACCAACCGCGACTTCTTCTCGCTGGACCGATCCGGCCAGGCCGCCAACCTAGTCAAACCCATCCGGCTGGGAGATCTGCTCAACAAAACGGCCCACGCACTTGACTACACCCTCATACCGCAGCAATCCGGCAAGGCTAAACCCCACGTCGAAACCTCCGATATCACCAGACTCGGAACCCGACGTATCCTTATCACCGAAGACAATCTCGTTAACCAAACCGTTGCCAAGCGCATACTCGTCAAAGGAGGCTTCGACGTGGATGTGGCCGAAAATGGAGAACAAGCCCTGCGTAAAGTTACGACAGGAATTCATTACGACCTCATCTTCATGGACTGCCAAATGCCTCGGATGGATGGCTATGAAGCCTCGCGCCAGATCCGCAACTTCGAGGAAAGAAACTCCACTGAAGCCCGAGTCCCCATCATTGCCCTCACCGCCAACGCCATGCAAGGCGACCGGGAAAAATGTCTGGATGCCGGCATGGACGACTATATCCCCAAGCCCGTTAAGAAGGATGCCCTCTTCGAAATGCTACGTCGTCACCTTGGCTAAAGACCCCTCAATTATTCCTTGCAGATACGCGAAACCGTCGTCACAACCCCAGCACCCCCTGTCTTGGCACCAAACCTGCTGTAGATTAGCGGCATGTTTGGTAAAAAATACAATCTCCTCCATCTGCCGTTTTTTTCGTTTTTTTCGAAACGACTCTACAGAGAAGTCGGCCAGAACTGGAAAGGCGCGAACTTTGCGTACCTGTTCCTATTGCTTGCCATTTGCTTGCTCCTCCCCGCGCTTACCATGCGGGACAACCTGCTTCAGGCGCTGGAATCGAGTCAAGCGGGGTTCATCAACCAAATCCCTGATATCCACATCAAAAACGGCCATGTGATGGTTGACCAAAACCAACCCCTGTACATCAGAAGTGAAAACGGGACTCCTCTGGCCATCGTCGATACGACCGGAAGCATGAACTATATCGACGATGCCAACGTCCTTGCCCTCCTGACTGAAAGCAAGCTGATCGTTCGCCGGGGCGGAAACCAATTCAATACCCTCAATCTCGCACAAGTGGCAGACTTCCGGTTTAACTCACAAATTGCAGCCGGATGGATTCAAAATACCAAGCAATCATTAGCGCCGCTATCCTATGGAATCTTCCTTCTTCTCTCCTATATTTTCACCGTACTCGTTATGCTGCTGATCGCCATCGTGGGTCTCATTCTATCCTCCATCATTCATGCATCCCTCAATTTTTCCGGCATCCTGCGCCTTGCTGCGGCAGCCGCCACGCCCTCAATCATCCTCATCTGCGTCTCCGTCGCACTCGGATATGCCATTTCCGGAGTGGCCTGCGCGGTAGTCACCATGATTTATCTGCTCATCGGCATTTTATCATGCAGACAGCCTGCGGAAGAGCAGGATATGCCTAAGCTCAGCCTCTCCGCCCTCCTCCACGAAGACGAACAGCGCTCCCGCGCCGCCTAAGGCGGGTATTTTATACGCTCCTTCATTGAACAACGCACCCCATTCGCGTTAGCTTCATTCGCCTTCCAAGAACCGAAAGACCGATGGAGCCATATTTAGGAGACTGCATGAAAAATCGATACCGAAGCTGGCATCTGCCGTTACTGTCGTTCTACTCCCAACGGCTATATGCCGATGTGTCCAATCGGTGGAAGAACACCAACCTCGGTTTTCTCTTCATCCTGATCACTTTATGCCTGATCCCGTCCTCGCGACAAATGAGCCGAGAAGCCGTCGCACTCATCGACCACCATGCATCCCTGTACCTGATGCAGATTCCCCCCATGCATATCACAAACGGCCATCTATCCGTCGAAGCCCCCCAACCCTACTCCATCATCCAAGGCAACCACACCGTATTGCTCATCGATACCACGGGGAAAATCACAACGCTGGAAGCGGCCGGATCCTCCGCACTCCTAACCGCAACCAACCTACTCATCAGCCAGAAATCGCAAGCCCCTTTTATCTACGACCTCACCTCCATCGAAACCCTCGAACTAAACGAAGAAATAGTCGGCGAGTTTATAGAACGCATCAAAAGCTTCATCCTGCCGAGCTACTATCTCATCTCCCTGATCTTCACCTCCATTGCATTCCTCCTCTCCGCACTCCTGTTCGGGGCCATTGCCCTGCTCTTTGGTTTCTTCCAGCAAAAAAGCCTCAGCTACACCACCGGCATCCGGATATCTGTAGTGGCCTTCACCCCCCCGCTCATCCTCAGCACCCTCTTTAGAATGGCCGGCTGGATGATCCCGGCCATCCTCTACATCCTGCTCGCCCTCGCCTACCTCTACCTCATCGCAGGCACATGCCGCCCCCGGGAAACCGACGAGCTCTACCTCGACAACGAACCCATTACCCATTAGTCAAACGGCATCAGGAGAACGCACCCATGCCAGAATATACCGCTTCAGAGCTTGCATCGAAAATCGACCACGCCGTCCTCAAGCCCAACCAAACCGAAGCCGACCTCCGGGAAAATGCAGCCCTGTGTATCGCGCGCGGCGTTGCCAGCTTATGCGTACGCCCGTGCGACATCAAACTCGCCGCCGAACTCCTCAAAAACTTCCCCGTCATGGTCTCCTGCGTCCTCAGCTTCCCCCATGGAGCCGACCCCACCGCCACCAAAGTTTTTCAGGCCCGGCAAGCCCTCGCGGACGGGGTCGATGAAATCGACATGGTCATGAACATCGGCCAATTCCTCTCCGGTCACCACGCCTCCGTACGCAGCGACATCAAAGCCGTCGTAGAAATCGCCCATGCCGGAAACGTCAAAGTAAAAGTGATTCAGGAAAGCTGCTTCCTCACCCTGGAACAAGTGGCCCAAGCCTGCGAACTTACACTGGAAGCCGGGGCCGACTTCGTCAAAACCTCCACCGGATTCGGCCCCTCCGCCGCCACGCCCGAAATCATCCAGGTCATGGTCAAATCCGTCGGCGGGAAGATCGGCATCAAAGCCTCCGGCGGCATCCGCACATGGGAGCAAGCCGTCGGCTATCTCAACCAAGGGGCCACCCGCCTCGGCATCGGCTCCACGGCCGACGTGCTCGACGGGGCCACCGCCGAAAGCCGCTACTAAACAAAAAGGCGAACCGAAACCGGTTCGCCCGC
>JAOZKS010000011.1:0-9515 GCA_029935255.1 Pontiella sp. | reverse complement strand
CCCGCCAGCATAAACCCCAGCGTCTTCTTTGTTCCATCTTCGAACACCACCGACCGACTCGTGACCTTGCCGTCAAAATAAACATTCGCCTCGCGAACCACCGTCACATTCTGAAACTCAGACATCATTTCTCCTTAGGTTGAAAAGCGAAAATCTATCACGTTCGTAGACGAGGCCTCCAGTTTCGTTGCGCACAAACCCATTAACAGGGCCAGCGACACAGGATGGGCTCGCGCCATGGTTGGACCGAAATGGAGAGGGACGGTGGCCGGAGACATCAAGGATCTCTTTTCCGTCTTTTTTAAAATCTTGCTCCACCTACGTGATAGCGGTAGAAGGGGATTGTTCATAAAACCCCGAATCGGAGAAATTCCATGCGCACCAAACAAAGCACAACCCCCACGATCCTGGCTCTGCTAACCTTCTTCAGTCTGATGGCGAGGGCTGAACTCAGAACCTGGACCGACATCAATGGACACAAGATCGAGGCCGAACTGATCGAAAACATGCATGGCAACGTGACGCTGCAACGGGAAAACGGAAAAGAAACCCATATTTCCATTAGCGGACTCTCGGCGACCGATCAAAAATACGTGCTCAAAAACACGCCCCCGAAAATCGACATCCGCGTCTCGGAAGTCACCAACCGGAAAAACAAAGGCTTCTCGTTCGAAAATTCGAGCAACTCCTCCTATGATCGCGACGTGCAGGTCCAAACCACTTCCAGCCATTACAAAGTCACCTTGGGAAAGAGCGGGTCCCGCCCCTATGATCGGCCAATTCAGGCCGAACTCTACATCATCGGCTTCAAGAAACAGACCGAGGAATTCATCCTGCTCAGCAAAACGATCGCGGATGTCGACTTCAATCAGGAAGGCTCCAAAAACAAGTTTGTTTTCACCTCCGACACCATTACCACCCGCAACCTGCAGGGCGGGAAAGACGCGGGCACTGAATACTTTGGCTCCCTCGCCGTACTGATTGACGAGAAGAACCGCGTCTTCGATATGAAAGGAAGCCGCTCCAAGATTGAGGAACACACCGCCACCCTGCGCAAGCGAAAAACCGGTGATGCCGTGAAGAAGTCGGATCTTGCCTCCGCCGACAACCGGAAGTGAATGGCGCGCCGCGTCCACATAAAAAAAGGGGGCCCGTTTCTGGACCGCCTTCACCCCGTTTCACGAATCAATCGTCACGCCACTACGCTTCCGCAATAAAGTTCCGCAGGACATAGTTAAGCACGCCGCCGTTTTTGAGATATTCAATTTCGAGCGGGGTATCCACGCGGGCCTTAACCTGAAAGCTCTTAGAGTCCGCCGTAACCTCGAGGATCTTACCGGGCGCGAAACCTTCGGCGATGCCCGTAATGCTGAAACTTTCCTGGCCGGTCAGGCCCAGACTCTCGGCACTTTCGCCGTTCATGAATTCGCAGGGAACTACGCCCATTCCAACGAGGTTGGAACGGTGAATGCGCTCGAAGCTTTCAGCAATAACCGCCTTGATGCCCTGAAGCTTCGTGCCCTTGGCCGCCCAGTCGCGCGAGGACCCCGCACCGTACATCTGCCCGGCAAGAATCACGAGGCTCTTGCCTTCTTCGATGTATTTCATGGCGGCCGTGTAGATCGGCAATGTTTCCCCATCCTTAACCGTGAAGCCGCCGTCTTGATCCGCGAGCTTGTTACTGATACGAATGTTGCCGAAGGTGCCGCGCATCATCACCTCGTGGTTGCCACGGCGCGAACCGAAGCTATTGAAGTCCTTCTTCTCAATGCCGCGCTCGAGCAGATACTGCGTGGCCGGGTTTTCTTCGGGAATCACGCCGGCCGGGGAAATGTGGTCGGTGGTGATAAAATCGCCGAAGTAGCCGAGCACCGCCGCATCGTGAATATCGGCCAATTCGCCCGCTGGTTTTTCACAGCCTTCGAAGAAAGTAGGTTCGCGGATATACGTCGAAGAATCTTCCCAGATGAAGGTTTCGCCAGAGGCCGCCTCGAGGGCGTTCCACTGTTCGTTGGAGGTGAACACATCGGAGTACACCTTTTTATAGTAGTCGGCGTTAGCCGCCACCTTAATGGCTTCGCTGAGTTCTTCTGCGGTATACCAAATATCCCGGAGGAACACCTCGTTCCCCTCTTTATCCTGCCCGATCGGGTCGGTGTCCAGATCGATGTTCACCGTGCCGGCCAACCCGTAGGCCACCACCAACGGCGGGGAGGCCAAATAGTTGGCCTTGGTGAGCGGATGCACACGGCCTTCGAAGTTTCGGTTTCCGGAAAGCACCGCGCCCACGGTAATGCCGTGTTCTTTAATGGCCGCCTCGATCGGCTCGGCCAGCGGGCCGCTATTCCCGATGCAGGTGGCGCAACCATAGGCCACCACATTGAAGCCAAGCTCTTCGAGCGGGGCAAGCAGGCCGGATTCAGTGAGATATTCGGTGGCCACTTGCGACCCAGGGGCCAGCGAAGTTTTAACATAGGCCGGAATCTTGAGCCCCTTTTCAACCGCTTTTTTAGCAATCAGTCCCGCGCCCATAATAAGGCCGGGATTCGAGGTGTTGGTACAGCTGGTGATGGAGGCAATCACAATGTCACCATCTTTCAAGGGTCCAAAACCCGGAACTTCGACCTCTTTTTCCGACGGAGTGAAGTCGGCGTTAAACTCTTTTTTAAGTTCGTGGGTGGCCAAACGTTGCTGCGGCTTATTAGGGCCGGCAACACAGGCGGAAACGGTGGCAAGGTCAAGTTCCAGCGTGGCGGTATAGTCGGCTTCACCCTCAAAGCCCCAAAGTCCTTGCGCCTGGCAATAGGCCTCGACCAACTCGCACTGTTCATCGGAGCGGCCGGTTTCGCGAAGATAGTCGATCGTTTTCCCGTCGATGGCGAAGAAGCCCATCGTGGCACCATATTCAGGAGCCATGTTGGCGACAGGACACCGGTCGGCCAGCGAGAGGTTGGCCGCGCCTTCCCCGAAGAACTCAACAAACTTACCCACCACACCCTGCTCGCGGAGCATCTTGGTGACGGTCAGCGCGAGGTCGGTGGCGGTGACGCCGACGCAAAGCTGGCCCGTCATTTTGAAGCCCACCACTTCGGGAGTCAAAATCGGGATCGGCTGCCCGAGCATCGCCGCTTCGGCCTCAATACCGCCCACGCCCCAGCCCAGCACGCCCATGCAATTGATGGTGGTGGTGTGGGAGTCGGTGCCGACGAGCGTATCAGGATAGGCCACGCCGTCGTCATCAAGCATGACGCAGCCGGCAAGGTATTCCATATTGATCTGGTGGCAGATGCCGAGGCCGGGAGGAAGTACGCGCAGCTTTTCAAAGGCCTGTTGACCCCACTTTAAGAATTTATAGCGCTCTTCGTTGCGTTCAAACTCCCGGTCGACATTGAACTGGAAGGAGGTCGCATGGCCCGTGTCATCGAGCTGAACGGAGTGGTCGATCACGAGGTCGACGGGAATAAGCGGTTCAATCTGCCCCGCATCCTTCCCCGCCTTCCGCATCGCGGAGCGCAGTGCGGCAAGATCGACCACACAGGGAACGCCCGTGAAATCCTGCAGCAATACGCGCGCAGGCATGTAGGGAAGTTCTTCTTTTTCAACCGTTGGCGTCCAGTTGGCGAGCGCCGTCACCTGCTCCGGTGTATAGGCCGGGTGACCCTGCATGCGAACCAGCGACTCAATCAGAATCTTGACGGACTTCGGGGTTTTCGAGAGATCGCCGTAGCCCTTTTCCTCCAAGGCCTTGAGGCTGAAATAGCCGACTTTCTTGCCGCTGGAGAGCTCCAGCTCCTTTTTCGCAAAATCGAATGTGCTCATAATATGATCGTCCTTGTTTTGAATGGGGGGAACGGGGAACCTAATATTTACGCTACGGGGTGTCAATTATGGAGCAATCCCTATACCTCTAGGAAAAATCTTCTCCACGCCCACAGCAATATTCGATGATGCTCGAAATGGAATCGGCAGAGATGCCGCGCCAGAAAATCTGCCATTTCCCGATGGCGTGGTGGCCGTCGGCCTGATTGTGATACCATGTATTAAAGGGATTCGAGATATTGGAGCGCCAGAAGAGGGCATCGTGGTTGCGGGAAGCCTCGCGCCACAGCTCCATGGCAACCCCTTCGCCACGCGCCTCCCGCCCCACGGCAAATTTGGAAAGATAAAGTCCCGCAGGTTGCTGTTCAAGCAACACGGCCCCGCGATAGCCCTTTTCAATATAGGCCTCGCTGACTCGGTCAAGGAACTCCATATCCGTCAACTTCTTGCCAAAACTTTCTTCAAGAAGGGCGAGCAACCTCTCCCGGTCGACCCCTTCCAGCCCGCGGAAGTGCTTGATCTCGCTCCCCTTCCGGAACAACGTTCCCGAGCCTTTCACCGTGAAGATTTCCTGAAGCAGATTGAGCGGCGAGGTTACCGAAAGGTGTACGCCCGGTCGCTCATCCAGAATCGTTTTCCCAAGGGTCGGGAAATCGAATTCCAGTGGCTCCAGCGGTTGGAAGTTTTCCTTATGCGTGTAGACATGCGGCAACAGCTCCCCGGAGGAATTCTTCAACCCACCGGCCGCGCGAATAAAATGGACCCGCTTGGCCACCTCAGGAACCAAATCCATCAAAGCCTCTTCCAATTCAACCTTTTCGGCAACGAGCACCGGCACCTTCTCGGCGGCATGCGACTGCTGAATGAATTCCTCTACCGTGCCGCTGTCGAGCGGATGAAAGCGGAAAATGGGTTCGGTCGCCAGCGCAGCCTGCATCCTAGCGGACTCTTTACCACACAACAGAATGGCGGGAACGAGTTCAAGCCGCAGCAGAAAGTGCAGATCAAAGGCCAAGACCTCGGCTCCGGCCTCGATGCTTCCAAGATCGGGACAGAGCAAAGCGAAACAGGCAGCCTGGTCGGCGCGGAACTTATCGAGATAAAACTCGTATTCCTCCCGTCGGCCAATGCTGTCGAGAAACAGCCGTATCGTTTTATTCAACGTAATCATCTCACAACTTCAATCTTCGATGTTCTGCGGTTCTATAGCGCTTTCTTGGTCTGTTTTACGAGACGCTTTAGCTTGCCTGAGAGGGCCACTTTCTTGACATGCGACATGCGGTCGACAAGTAGAATCCCGTCGAGATGGTCGAGCTCATGCTGGATGGCGCGGGCAAGTAAGCCTTTCGCGTGAAGGGTCTGTGGCACTCCATCCCGATCGGCATACTCCGCATCGACTTCATACCACCGCTCCACATTGGCAAAGATTTCTGGAAAACTAAGGCAGCCTTCCGGCCCCACCTGCACATCTTCGGCATGGTTGGTAATCTTGGGATTAATGAATACGAGTGGCATTTCCACATCAGGATTCTCCCGCTCTCCATCATCGCTCACATCGCCTTCGGCAGGAATATCGATGATGAACATGCGTTCGGTGCGGCCCACCTGCTCCGCCGCAAGGCCCACGCCTTTCCCCTTATACATCGTCTCGAACATCTCTATTGCCAGCACGCGAATATCGTCGTTAACGTCCTTCACTTCCACAGCCTTCTGCCGAAGCACAGGATTTCCATAGGTACAAATCGGTAAACTCATAGTCGCAAGGTTTTCGTGAAGTTCGGATGCATTGTCAATTGAAATTGAGAAGACTCCCGTATCGCGCTATACCCTGTCCCTATGAATACCCCCCGTCCAACCCGTATTGTTTTTGCCGCATTCAATGCCCGCTATGCCCATTCATCGTTTGGCGCCCGTTACCTCCTCGCGAATATGGGGGTGCTGAAAAAAGAAAGTCAATTGCTGGAATTCGATCTTCAAATTCAGCCGCGCATGGCGGTGGAACAACTTCTCGCACAGAACCCGCGCATCGTCGGCATCGGGTGCTACATCTGGAATATCGAGCTCGCCACCAAGGTTGCGGCCCTGCTCAAAGCCATCCGCCCCAAAATAAAAATCATTCTCGGCGGCCCCGAAATCAGCTACGAAACCGAAGAACAGGAAATCTTCCACTACGCCGACCATGTCATCTGCGGCGAAGGCGAAATTGAATTCCCGAAACTCTGCCAGGAGATTTTTCACCACGAAGACACGAAGAATTGGGAAACAAATAATGAAGAACCTCATGATAAAATCATCCAGGCCAAGCCTGTAGACGTGGCGAAAATCGAACAGCCCTACGACCTCTATACCGACAACGATATCGCCCACCGCGCGATCTACGTCGAAGCCTCGCGCGGATGCCCGTTCCGGTGCGAATACTGCATGTCGTCGCTCGACCCCACCGTCCGCTACTTCCCGGAAGAAACCTTGTTTCCCGCTTTTGAAGCCCTGCTGGATCGCGGAGCCCGCACCTTTAAGTTTGTCGACCGAACCTTCAACATCAACATGGCCCTTGCCCTAAAAATACTGGCCTTTTTTCGCGAGCGATATCAGCCCGGCATGATGCTGCATTTCGAGGTCATCCCCGACCGCCTGCCGGATGAATTAATGGAAGCCGTAAAACAATGCCACCCCGGCATGCTCCAGTTCGAGGTTGGAATCCAGACCTTTAACGAGGCCGTGGCGCACCGCATTCAGCGACCGCTCAATATTAAAAAAATCGAGAACAACATGCGGCGGTTGCGCGAAGAAACCGGAGTGCATATTCATTCCGACCTCATTGCCGGACTCCCCGGCGAAGACCTCCCCAGCTTTGAACGCAGCTTTAACCGATTGCTCGCCCTCAACCCGCATGAGATTCAACTCGGAATCCTCAAACGACTGCGCGGCGCACCGATCGCCCGCCATTCCAGAGACTGGAACATGGTATACAGCCCGCAAGCACCCTACGAAATTTTGCAAACCAGCCTCATCTCATTTGAGGAAATGCAACGCATCAGCCGGTTTGCCCGCTACTGGAACTTGACCGTCAACAATGGGCAGTTTATTCACGCCGCTCCGCTACTTTGGCAAAATACCCCCTCCCCCTTCGCGGCATTCATGTGCTGGAGCGATTGGCTCTACTCCAAAATCAATACCACCGGAAACCTCCACCTCCTCCGCCTCGCCAAGCTCCTGATGGAATTCCTGGTCCAGAAAAACGGGATGGACGAAAAAATCGTTGGCGAGGCGCTCACCCGCGACTACCAACGCGGCAACCGACCCGACCTCCCCGGCTTCCTCAGGAAATACACCCTCGAACAAGGCCGCCAAAAAGACGGCGACACCCCCGCACCGCTCGCTCCCGGCGGGATCACCCGCCAAACTCGCCACCAACCTAAAGAGAAATCATGACCCCTGAAAACAGAAATAACGGAGGCCAGCTCAACCTGCTTATCTCCGCAAAAGACATCGATCCAGTCTGCGAATGGGTACGCAACGCCCTAGGAAAAGAACCGGTCGAAACCACGCAACCCTATGCCGAGGAATCGAGGATCGAGATCTATTTTGACTCCCTGCTTGAAGCACAGATCGCAAAAAAGGCGCTACCGCCTGAACTCCCCATCCAAACCACCGAGGCAAAAGAATACAAGGCCGAAGATTGGACCACCTTCTGGCAGCACCACTTTCAAACCACGGAACTCGGTCAAAACCTGCGCATCGTTCCAGAATGGAAAACCGCTCCCGACAATGAAAAGATCAACATCATCATCAACCCCGGATTGAGCTTTGGAACCGGAGGGCACTTTACCACCCAGTTTTGCCTTGAAGCGCTCGAAGAAGCTGTTCAAAGCATGAACCCAGAAACAATGATCGATGCCGGAACCGGCAGCGGAATCCTCGCCATCGCCGCCACCAAACTCGGCATCCCGAAAATCGATGCCTTCGACTACGATCCGGTCAGCATTGAGCAATGCATTAAAAACGCCGCGCGCAACGACGTGGAAGGGAAAATTAATTTTTTCCAAGCGAACGTGCTGGAGCCGGGGTGGTATTCGGAACCTGTCGATCTCGTCTGCGCCAACATTCTAACTTCAGTCCTGCTCGAAGCCGCACCACTGATTAAACGCTCCGCCAAAAAGCGAATTCTGCTCAGCGGCATCCGAGAGATCGAAGCCGATGCCGTGGCCGACACCTTCGTCCAACTGGGGTGCCGCGAAATCGCCCGCGACGGCGATGGCCAGTGGTGCGGACTTGTGATTGATGTGTAAATAAACTTCACTAGATATATTACATCCAGACTCACGGCCGTGAGTCTGGATGTAACATATGAAGGAATGATACTATGAAAAAAGCCCCTCGATTTCCGATTGATGGCATTGCCAGTGTCATTGGGATTGGACTTTTGCTTGCCTCGCTGCTGGGATTTATGGGGCGGACTTTTTGGTTCTTCGATCTCTTTTCGCACTTCCGGGTGCAGTACATGCAGGTTTGCCTCATTCTGATCGGTATTGCCCTTTGGCGGCGGCAGAACAAGCGGGCGGTGGCGCTGATTCTGCTCGCCTGCCTAAACTATGCCTTTGTTCTTCCACTCTATGTTGGAAGCCCCGCCCTCCCAACCGAGAAACCCATACGCGCCATGCTGATGAATCTTAACGCGGCCAACGGGAATACGAAACAGGTGCTTAATGCCATTCGTACCGCAGACCCCGACCTCCTGCTCTTGGAAGAGGCCACACCAAAATGGGCGGCCGCGTTGGCGGTGCTGAACGAAGACTATCCCCACCATATCGCAGAGCCGCAGGATGGATGCTTTGGCATCATGCTGCTGAGCAAAGTTCCACTCGCCCATGAAAAAATTGTAACCATCGGCGACTCGGGCGTTCCATCCATCGTTACTGATGTCCATTTTCAGCAAGGTACCATTTCGTTGATCGGAACCCACCCTCTACCACCGATGGGTGCTGAATATTCCAAACGACGGGACATGCAGCTCATTGAACTTCCCTACACCGTGATGAACCAAAAGCATCCCGTGCTTCTCATCGGGGATCTTAATGTCTCTCCCTTTTCCTACTGGTTCAGACGAGTCGTTTCCGAATCCGGATTGAAGAATAGTATGAAGGGGTTTGGTTTCCAACCCAGCTGGCCAAGCGGGAATCGCTTCCTGCGCATCCCGCTCGACCATGTTTTACATTCGCCCGAAATCATCATCCATAACCGGGTAATTGGTGGAGATGTGGGCTCGGATCACTTTCCGGTGATCGTGGATTTTTCAATCACGTCGCCCCGAATGTAGACGCGCGCTTCCAGCCGCGTCTACATTAAAAGAACCCACGATCCTCGGTGAGCAAATCTTCCGGGATCTCTTCGAGGAAGCGCGAGGGATCAAGGAAGATCATGCCGCCGTCGCGCTGGCGGCGTACCATGGGGGAGCAGAGGAAGAGCTGGTCTTCGGCACGGGTGACGGCGACATAAAAGAGGCGCCGTTCCTCGGCGTCGCCCGCTTCCTCGATCGCCTTTTTACTGGGAAACATGTCTTCGTTGAGGAACAGGATAAAGACCGCTTTCCACTCCAGTCCTTTGGCCTGATGAATGGTGCTCAAACGCAGAGCGTCTTGGTTTTCTTCTTCGGAGGGGGCTTTGGAGCCGTCGTTATCGAGGTTGGAAAGCAGGGC
>JAOZKS010000512.1 GCA_029935255.1 Pontiella sp. | reverse complement strand
AGCACAGGACTAGGTGGTTTCCCATGATGAATACACGGAGGGGCTCCTTATTCGGGGTTGCGGCGGCGGGTCTGTTTCCCACCAGGGTTTCCGCGCGGGCGGCGGTTCCGGTTCGCCATCGGGTTTTTGTCTGTGGGTGGGCGAGTGGCGGCCCGGCCATATACGATGAACAGTTTAATCGGACGTGGCACTTGAGCTCGAAGGACGAGCTTAGCGATGGCTGGGCGCTGCCCGGCGGCGGGATCGTGTTTAGCTTTTCAAGGCGGAAGCAAAGAACCGCAGGTGTGATCCGGCTGGATAAAAACAAGCAGGTGCTTTGGAAATATATCGCGCCCGATCAGCACGACAACCATTCCTGCCAGCCGCTTCCCCACGGTGGATTTTTACTGGGGGAATGCGCCAAGGACGGTCTTTGGATGGTGGAAATCGATCCAGCAGGAAAAGAGCTGAAACGGATCCGGGTGGCGGACGCGGCCAAAGATATGCACCATGCTTTTAGGCAGGTTCGGAAAACCCCGGGAAACACGTATCTGGGAACGCTGATGAAGCCCGCCACCTATGAAGGAAACACCCTTTCGGGCGGTCATGCGTATGAGTGGGATGCCAGCGGGAAGTTGATCCGAACCTTTCCGGCCGGGCTCTATGTTGCCATACGGCTTCCGAACGGGAACACGCTGGTTTCCGCTGGTCACGAAACCGCGGAGCACGGCCTCGTGGTTGAATACAATCCCGAAGGCGACAAGGTGTGGGAATTGACCGGGCAGGATATCGAGGCATTGGGCCTGCGAATCCAAATGGTTTGCGGCCTGCAGCGGTTGCCGAACGGGAACACCGTGGTTACGAATGTAAAGCACGGCAAGGCCATTGGTCTGGGGAATGGCGACGCTCCCAAGGCTTTCGAGATTACTCCGGATAAAAAGATCGTCTGGAAAATGCCCGCAACAACGTCCCCTTATAATATGGGTAATATGCAGCTTCTCGATGTGCCGGGAAATCCGTGTGAATTCGAGGTCTTCCGATAGGAAAAAACAGCAGGGAGAACGAAATGAGAACAGTTCAGTTCAGATATATCGGCCTAGTGGTTGTTTTTTGCCTCGGTTTCTCCCTCCCGACATTCTCAAAGCAAGAAAAGAAGAAAAAGACGGTTGCGGATTCTAAGTATGGCACGGCGGAATCGCTCCGGTTGGCGATCACCGATCTGATGGCCACCTACGGCAAGCAATACCCGAAGGGGCGGGTGTTTCTTCAGCGGCTCAAAAAGATCGAGAGCAGCGATGATGAAGATGCGCTGGCCACTCTGCGGCGCGAGGCTTTGCTGGCCAATCCGCTGATTGATTTTGACCGAATCCTCGTTATCGCGCACGCCGGCGAGATCAAAGCCCGCCTGCCTGCCAACTGGCAGAGCAATTCCAGCATCGGAAAGAACAAACACGAGAACCAACTGGCCGTATTGTCGCTGAAGACCGGTAAACTAGAAACGATCATAGAGCCTGAAAATCAAACCTACATCGGCGATGTAGACCTGCACTTTGACGGGAAACGAATCATGTATTCCTCCGTCGGGGAAAACGGAGCCTGGGCCGTGTTCGAGGCGGGGATCGATCCGGCAACCGGGACGTTGTTGAATTCACCCGTGCAGATTACGCCCGACGATTGCCCGGACATCGACTATTATGAATCGTGCTATCTTCCCGACGGGCGCATCATCATGGCCTCTAGCAGCGGGTTCCAGGGAGTCCCTTGCGTGGGGGGAAGGGACACTGTGGCGAACCTGCATCTGATGGATCCGGAAACCGGCAAGGTCCGCCGCCTGACCTTCGACCAGGACAGCAACTGGTGCCCGACCGTATTGCCCAACGGGCGCATTCTTTACCTGCGCTGGGAATACACCGACTCCGCCCACTA
>JAOZKS010000156.1 GCA_029935255.1 Pontiella sp. | reverse complement strand
AAACGCATAGCGATGCAAGACGAATGGATTGTCGAATTAAACGAACTCCAGCAGGATCTACGGGTATTCAACACCAAGCAAAAATCGGTTTCGCCGGAATTGATGAAAATCATAAAATCGATTTCACGCAATCATGGGCTGGATATCACTCGTAGCCAGCCCTACGGCGAAAAGTCGACGGGCGACCTGTTCGAGCTGGGTATTAGCTGCACATGGCAAGGCAATCTCGACTCCATGGTCGGTTTCCTCGCCGATCTTCAGAAACAAGGTGTGCGCTACGATGTGCGCACCCTCAACGTAAAACCCCTTGGAAGAAACACCGGAAAGCTGACAGGAAAAATGGTCATCCACTGCGCCTACACCCGCAAACCCGGAGCGGACAAGAAAAAGAAATAAGCCCCGTCTATGAATATCGAATCCATCCCCACCGGCGCTTTTGAAGAAATCTGCCATATCGTCTGGGACACCGCAAAGCAAGCCATCGTTTTCGATCCCGGCCATGATGCCGATCTAATTTCCCAGACCTTGGATGAACACCATCTCGATGTGGCGGCCTATGTCTGCACGCACGGCCATGCCGACCACATCAATGCCCTCGCCGAGCTGCATGAAAAACGCCCAGCCCCCGTCGCCATGCATACCAGCGATTGGCAATGGGCCTTCGATTCCATCAATCAAATCCCCCCTCACTATCCCGTGCCGCAACGGCCGGCCGTTGAAACGTTCCTCCCCCTGGAAAGTTCCACGGACTGGAACGTTGCCGACCTCCATTTTCAGTGTATGGAAACGCCCGGGCACACTCCAGGATCGTGCTGCATCCTGTTCCCTGAAAGCGGGATCTTAGTGACCGGCGACACCCTCTTTAAAGGATCCTGCGGGCGCACCGACCTCCCTGGCGGCGACGCACGCCAACTGAAGGAATCACTCAACAAACTCAAGCAACTGCCCGACGAAGTCCGCGCCTTTCCCGGTCATGGCCCCGACACCACGATTGGAATCGAACGGGCTACCAACTTCTTCATGCAGTAGTTCGCGTTAACGCGGAAGTTTGATGTCGCGGCGGATATAGGTAGGCACATCCAGATCCTCGCTATTATGGATCGTCGGATCAAGATTGCTGAAACGCCCTTTTCCGACGGTTTCAAGTGGCAGTTCCCCCTGCTCCAGCGGCAGGCGGCGGTTGAAGGTGAATCCCATCTGGCGGCGGGCATCGTCCATCAGCGGTTCCTTCCATTGCTCGGCCACCAGCACGATCGCTGACAAGCGATTCTCAAAGGCAGGATCAATCACCACGCCGAAATTAACCCAGGCATCGACCGGCAGTTTTTCCTGCACCTGACTCATTACCGTTTCGATTTCGCTCAGCTTCAAATCGTGCCCGCCGGTCAGCCCAACAAGTATCCCGGCGGAGGCTCCGAGCACTTTTCCGCCATTGAGCAGGCGGTGCTTCAAGATGGCATCAACCACGATGGCATCGCGGTTTTCACCGGAACCATCGGCACTCGCAAAGTGGCAGAATCCATCGCAATTACGCAGCATGGTATGAATGCTGGCAAAATCGATGCCGCAGATTCCATTTTGCGAAAGCATGCGCCAAAGGGCAAAGATTCCATCCATCATCAACTGATGGCTCCGGGCAAACACCTGTTCGGCCGGCAAGGAGGAATCAGAACGATCGACCATCATTTCATTTGGAATTCGGATGATGGCGTCGGCGTGGGTGCGAATTTTCTTGAGCGCATCTTCCGCCTTTCTGGCAACGGGTTTTCCCTCGAAGACAAACGGCAGGGTCAGCATGCACATCACCAGCGTACCGGCCTCCCGTGCAATGCGAGTGATCACCGGAACCGCTCCGGATCCCGTGCCGCCACCAAGCCCGGCCACGATCACCAGCAGGTCAACCCGGCGCAGTTGCTTGCGGATATTGGAAGAATCCTTTTCAATCGACTGCCGTCCTAATTCCACGTCGCCACCGGCACTAAATCCGTTGGTCACAGCGCTTCCCACATGGATGATCCGTTCCATTGCCATGGCTTCCAGCACCTTTGCATCGGTATCGATAACCACGGCATCAAAGTCTGGATTAAGTTCACGCATGTGGGCAACGGCCTGCGATCCGCTACTTCCGACCCCCATAACCAAAATACGGGGAGCTGAAATTCCAGCCTGATCTCTTAAGGAATCATCACTCATGCGCGCCCCCCCAGAACAGCTTAACGAGCTTCCTTCCCAACGAGGGCTTTTCTTCAATTTTGCGTAATGATGCGGCGTAGCGAATACATCCGATTTGAACGGCATAAAGCGGCGCATCCTTGGCGGATGGCAAGCCATGAACGCCGAAAGGCTTACCGTGCGAGCACGGCACGTTGAACACCTTTTGCCCAAGGTCGCGCACTCCGTTCAAAAAAGCACCGCCACCCGTCAGCAATACACCGGCACTCATGGGGACATTCGGGCAGAATTGATCGATGTGTGTTTTTACCAGCGTGAAGATTTCCTCCATTCGGGCATTGATGATGGTATTGAGAGTGACGGCACGCACCATCTTTCCGGGGAAACCCTGCTGGGCGGGAATGGAAATATTGTGATCGCGCTCCATTAAATTCGTCAGCGCACTCCCCTCGCCCACTTTGACATATTCCGCTTGGCTCGACGGAATCTTGAGCCCCACAGCAATGTCATTGGTAATGTGTTCCCCTCCCACCGCAAGGGAACCCGCCGTTTGCATGAGGCCATCGTGGTAGAGTACGAAGTCGGTCGTTCCTCCACCGATGTCGACGACTAGGACTCCCGCCTTTTTTTGTTCATCGTTCACGACCGCGATGGCGGCGCAGAGCCCACTGAAAACGGCATCGGTACACTCGATCGGTGCATCGTCGACAATTTTGCGAAAGTTATCCACTGTGCTTCTCTTCCCGTGGATGCTGAGCATATCCAGCCGGAGCTCCTCGCCGGTCAGCCCGACCGGACTGGTCACATTGAACATATCGTCGACCTGAAAATATTGCTGAAGCGTGTGCAGTTTGATTCGATTTTCCGGCAGGGCCACTTTACGCGCAATTTCAATGACTTCGGCTATGTCCTCTTCGTTAATCTCCGAGAGCTGATTGTCTGACGGGTCAACCAGTTTAAGAACCCCGGTACTGGCCTTGCTTTCCGCCTGCCCGCCCGCCGTGACCAACAGAACGGAATGAATGCTTTTACGGCGGTTTTCTTCGGCGGCCTTGAGGGCGGAACGAACGCTCGAAATGGCATGGTCGCGGTTGATGATTTCGCCCTTTCGGATCCCGCGCGACTCGGCCTCGCCGATCCCGATCACCGAGACGGTTCCATCTTCACGCAGCTCGCCCACCAACACGCGGACGGTACTGGTTCCAATTTCCAAAACTGAAATTGCTTCGATAGCCATGCTTCTCTGGGTATTAATAGTAGATTACGGGCACTTTGGACGAATCCAAGGTGAGGTCGACTTCCTTCACGCGCCGACCCTGTCCGTTCGCGATTTGGATGACCGTTGCGAGGTTCTTCAACTTGGACTTAAGTGAGAAGCGCGGCATCCGAACACGTGCTCCACCTTTGAGTCGCATGTCGATAAAGTCGGAATACTTAACATCAAGGCTTTCGATCTGAACAAAGGTACGTAGAGAACCCGTGCTATCGCACAGCGCAATGATTTGGAGCGAAGTCTTCACATCCGGGTGTTCGACCGGCAAACCGAGTCGCAAGTCCGTATCCAACCCCTTGACCAGAGGCAGGCTTAATGCACTCTGGCGCGGGGGCAGCACAAAACCATAGCGATCGACCACAAACGGATATTTTCGTTTCTGGCGCCCGGTGATACGCGCAACCGCCATGCGTTCCTTTACCTTCACGATGAGCGTATGGGGTAGTTTTCGTTCCAGATAGACCGACTCCACCACCGGAACCTTACCCAAGGCGGCTTCGATATCTGCGAACTCCACCTTGAACAAGTTCGTGCCTTCAGATAGTCCGGTATATTCGCGGATGCGGTCCTCGGTTAGCTTACCATCGCAGGAGATCACCAAATGCTGAATTTCAAATCGGCGGTTTTCGGAATAAAGCTTGCGGATGATCAGGTCGTAGCCCACCTTGAGGCCAAAAAGGAGCGCCCCTAGAATGAGCAGAACCAGAACGATGGTAAACAAACGCCGCGTCAATGCAGACGAGCTCGCCCCCTTGCGTTTTTTTGCCCGGACATACTGCGGTTTCATCCGTTTTTTTGTCTTCTTTCGTGTGGCCATCCCAAACCCTTAAAACTGATTGAAGTATTATGGGCGAGCCCATTCCATGAATTCGAAACCATGGCGCAACAAAACCATAATATGCTTATTACAAACCTTTTATGAAATCAACTGTTTATGTATGAACGATTCCCCAACTTCTTTGCAGATTGTGTATACGTTAATCATCCATGGAGAAAGTATAAGATGAATGCAAACGAACCAACCATTAAAGACGACGGATACGCGAGTTGCCTCAAAATCAAAATCCATTGTTTCGGATGATTTTCGCAAACAGGTAACCGCTCTCCTTGATGGTCCGGGCCTGCGTGGCATAGTCGGTGTGCACCATTCCAAACCGTGGGCGGTAGCCGCATGCCCACTCATAGTTATCCATAAACGACCATGCAAGATATGCGGTTAAAGGTGCTCCGTCTTGAATGGCGCGATGAACCGCTGAAAGGTGCGCTTTGAAATAGCCCTGTCGGCGAATGTCGTTCACCCGGCCGTCGCGACCCACCTCATCGGCCAACGCCATGCCGTTTTCGGTAATGGCGAGTTCCTTCGGGTTGTAGCGGCGGACGTATTCCATGATGTTGTTGTAGAAACCATCGGGGGTGATCGGCCAACCCATTTCGGTGTACTCGAACTCCGGTAGTTTTTCCTGCACCCGCTCGCCATTTCGGATGAGCGTATCGCAATAGTATTGCAATCCAATGAAGTCATAGTTGTTCATTTCGGCCAGATCGGTGCATTCAAGGGTTGGAACTTGATCAGGATATTTGTCGAGGATCGCCTGCGGGTAGCTCCCGGCCAGAATGGGTTCGAGGAATATGCCATTGTTTTCCTCCCACAGGAATTCGGCCAGCGCGCGCGACTCGGGGTGATCGTCCAATGCGCGGTGCTGTTGCGTGGCGTGGGTGATTCCGATTTTCAGGTTGGGATGGATCGCTTTCATGGCGTTGTAGGCACGGCCATGCGCGAGGTTGAAATGATAGGCTGCCACCAGCGCCAGTTTATGATCCTTGATACCGGGAGCCATGATGCCGTCGCGATAACCAAAATAGGCGCACACCCACGGTTCGTTCATCGTCATCCAATGCTTCACGCGATCACCCAACCGCTCGGCCATGGTCACGGCATAGTCGGTGAACCAATCCGCAATATCGCGGTTTGGCCATCCGCCGCGTTCGTGCAGCGCCTGCGGGAGATCCCAATGGTAGAGCGTGATCCACGGATCAATCCCGGCTTCGAGCAACGCATCCACCATACGATCATAATGATCCAATCCCTTTTCGTTGATCGCTCCGGTTCCCTGCGGGTAGATGCGGGGCCATGAAATGGAAAAGCGGTAGGCTTGCAGATCCATCTCCTGCATCAGCTTAATGTCTTCAGGATAACGATGATACTGATCACACGCAACATCGCCCGTTTCGTTGCGCTCAACATTGCCCGGCACATGGGAGAAGCGATCCCAGATCGACTCGCCCTTGCCGTCCTCGAATGCTGCGCCCTCAACCTGGTACGCCGCCGTTGCTGCGCCCCAAACAAAATCTTCTGGGAATTGAATATTCATCGTCTACTTGCTCGGCCAATTGCTACGGTGGAGTTCGGTTAAAGGTAGATCTCAACGGTATTCTCCTGTTCTGAAAGCAGCGTGTTGAATACGGCGGAAGCCATGCCGAGGCCGCCGTCGCGATACGGATTTTCGATGCGCGTGCAGTCCTTAACTTGAACTCCATTGACCACGACCTTGACCGGAGCGAAGGATTGCTTCTCAACATGATAGATCCAGCACACTTTTTTACCGTTCCAGTCCAGATCGAGTTCCGCACCGTCCATCGACTTTGGCAGTACAGGATCAATAACCACCCGCTCATAGCTTCGGCGGATGCCGAACAGTCGATTGATCACCAAGCCAATGTAGATGCCGGGACCGCTTGAATAGAGGCGCCAACCGCCGAGTGCGCCGACGTTGCCCTTCTTTAATTCGTCCATACAGGACGAGGCCTCGTAACGATCGTATACTTCGGCGTCGGAGCTGGAAAAATAAAGGTTGGCCTGCCGCGGCCGCGCATTCGGAACCGTTTCCTTGATCGCTACCGGGGATATGGTCAGTAATCCTTCGAGCAGTTCATCGGCCTGCCCAACCTTGGCCAGCGCCTCGCAATAGCGGATATGCGCATGCACATACTGCAGGCCGATTTCGCGACCGAAGTGCGAGGCAGTTTCCGCGCGCTGAAAATGCACCGACTTTCCGCCGGTATATTCGGGCGGGCGATCCATTAACCGAACTCCGTCCGGGAACTTGAGATAGCGGCT
>JAOZKS010000511.1 GCA_029935255.1 Pontiella sp. | reverse complement strand
TGGGGCGACCTCAAGGGCATGGTGCAGGAATCCACCGCCGCGCTCGTCCGCGCCGGTGCCGACATCCTCATCTCCTACTGGGCGAACCAATACGACGCGCTGTTTCGGGATTAGCTTTTCCGATCTTTATTTGCCAGTGCCAAACGTATAGATGCACGTGTGGGTATAGGTTTCGCCGGGAGCAAGCTCGGTGCATGGAAAGGCCGGATGGTTGGGGCTGTTGGGGAAGTGCTGGGTTTCGAGGCAGAAGCCTTCGTGTTGGTTGTAGACCGCGCCGCCTTTCCCCTTAATGTTTTCAAGATAGTTTCCGGTGTAGAACTGCACGCCGGGTTCGGTCGTCCAACATTCGAGTGTACGACCGCTTTCAGGATCAACCACCTTGGCCGCAAGGGTAAGTTCCCCCTCGGCAACTTGATTGATGCAATAGTTGTGGTCGTAGCCGAGCCCTTGCACCGCCGCAATATTTTGGCCGATTGGCGTTGGAGCCAACAAATCCATCTCCGTTCCGGAAACGGGACATAGCTCGCCCGATGGGGTGGCATCGTCATCGACCACGGTAAATCGGTTGCCATTGATCTGCGCAACATGGCCATGAATCGAGCCGCCCCCCGCCAGGTTGAAGTAGCTATGGTTGGTCAGGTTAAGGATGGTTTTTTGATCCGTCTCGGCCACATAGTCGAGCCGCAGTTCGCCTTCGTCGTTCAGGCTGTAGGTCAGTTCAACCTTGAGCGTGCCGGGATAGCCTTCTTCCCCATCCGGGCTGACAAGCGTCATCTTTACGGCGTTATCGCCCATGATCTCGGCATCCCACACCCTCTTGTCGAACCCCACCAACCCGCCGTGCAGCGCATTCGGGCCATTATTGATCGCCAGCGAATATTCGGAGCCATCGATCGAGAACTTCCCTTTGGCGATTCGATTGGCAAAGCGCCCGCAACAGGCGCCAAAGTACGGATTATCCGCACCTTGGTATCCCGCCATATCGTCGAAGCCCAGCACCACATCGGCCACGTTCCCACCGCGATCCGGAACCTCGATCGAAACGATCGTGGCCCCATAGTTGATGAGCTTAACCTTCATGCCGCCGGCGTTCGCGAGGACAAAGGCATCCACATCCCGCCCTCCTGCGGTTTTTCCAAACAAGTCCTTTTCTACGCTCATGATCAGGCCTCAATACTGGTGAATAAAACCTTGCCGTTGTCGTCGTTGGTGATGGTGAATTCTTCCATGTGGAAGTGTGCATCGGACACGAAGGTGAGGTGGCCATCGAACTTTTCTTCCAGCTCGATCAGGGCGGCTTCATCTTCTTTGCGCAGGCGTTCGAGTACGGTCGGGTTGACGGTGATGCGCATGGAGTGGGTGCCGTTGCGATCCTTGCGCATGGACTCGTTGACCCGGCGCTGGATCTCGACGCTCATGGAGAGCGCCGATTTGACCATGCCGCGGCCGCGGCAGTAGTGGCAGTCGGAATACGACGAGGTAAAGATGCTTTCTTCGACGCGCTGACGGGTCATCTCCAGCAGACCGAGCTGGGAAATTTGCAGCACGTTGGTGCGCGCGCGGTCTTTCTTGAGCGCTTCCTTAAGACACCGGTAGACGGCGTTTTGGTCGCGCTTGGCCCGCATGTCGATGAAGTCGACAATGACGAGGCCACCGACATTGCGCAGGCGCAACTGACGGGCGACTTCTTCGGCGGATTCGAGGTTGACCTGCAGGATGGATTCGTCCTGAGACTTGCTGCCTTTGTGGCGCCCGGTATTGACATCGATGGCGATGAGCGCTTCGGTTTCGTCGAAGATGAGATACGCGCCGGATTTCATCCAGACTTTGCGGCGGTAGGCGGACTCGATCTGCTTTTCAACATCGAAATAGTCGAAGATCGGTTCCTCGCCGGCATACAACTGGACC
>JAOZKS010000010.1:3216-19553 GCA_029935255.1 Pontiella sp. | reverse complement strand
AGGAGCCATACGCTTTTCTGAATCCTCGCGGCTCCGACGGAGCGTCGCCTTCCAAAGATTGGTTACCCCTCCGCCTTCTTAACGGCGGCAGCCACGAAGTCCTTGAACAGCGGGTGCGGGTTGACGGGTTGGGATTTAAGTTCGGGGTGTGCCTGGGTGGCGACGTACCACGGATGGTCGGGCAGCTCGATCATTTCGACCACGCCGATGTCGGGATTGATACCGGAAAGAACGAGGCCCTTTTCTTCGAGTTGCTCGCGGTAGTGGTTGTTGACCTCATAACGATGGCGGTGGCGCTCGGATACGTTTTTGCTTCCATAGGCGGCGAAGGCTTTCGTTCCCTCTTCGAGCACGCAGGGGCAGGCTCCGAGGCGCATGGTTCCGCCCTTCTCTTCCACATCCATCTGCTCTTCCATTAGACAGACGACGGGGTGCGCGGTCTTCACGCCGCGCTCCTCGTCGAACTCGGTGGTGTGTGCATCGGTCAGGCCGCAGACGTTGCGGGCAAATTCGATGACCGCACACTGGAGACCCAAACAAATTCCGAGGAAGGGAATGTGGTGTTCGCGGGCATACTGCGCCGCGCGGATCTTGCCTTCCATCCCGCGCGATCCAAACCCGCCGGGAATGAGCACGCCATCGACGGTGTTGAGGATGGAGGGATCTTTTTCGATGTCCTCGGCGGCCATCTTGACGGTATCGACTTTGTAGCCCGCCGCATAGCCACCGTGGTAGAGCGCTTCGTAGATGGATTTATAGGCATCCTGCAACTCGGAATATTTCCCAACGACGGCAATGCGCACCGTACCCTTCGGGCTCTTTATGGTATTGATCAGATTTTCCCAGTCCGTGAGCGGCTTCGAAGGCCTAACGATCCGGAAGCGATTAAGGATGATTTCGTCGAGCCCGGCGCTGGAGAGCACCAGCGGAATTTCATAGATCGAGGTTTCGACGTCTTTTTCAACGATCACGCAATCCTTCGGCACGTTGCAGAAGAGTGAAAGTTTATCAAGATGCTCCTGTTCGAGATCAACCTCGGTGCGGCAGACGAGCACGTCGGGCATGATGCCGATTTCGCGCAGCTTGGCCACGCTCTGCTGGGTGGGCTTGGTTTTCACCTCTTTCGCCGCCGCAATGAACGGGACGTAGGTGAGATGGATGAACATGGAGTTGTCGCGCCCAACCTCCAGCGCCAACTGGCGGATCGCTTCGAGGAAGATTAGCCCTTCAATGTCTCCCACTGTGCCGCCGAGCTCGATGAGAATGACATCGGGACTTTCATCTTCCAAGGACTGGATACGATCCTTGATCTCGTTGGAAATGTGCGGAATCATCTGGATCGTGGCACCGAGATAGTCGCCGCGACGCTCTTTTTGCAGCACATTCCAATAGACGCTACCAGCGGTAATATTGCTCCGTTGCGAGGTCGGTTGACCGGTGTAACGCTCATAGTGTCCGAGATCGAGGTCGGTTTCCGCGCCGTCGTCTGTCACATAGACCTCGCCATGCTGATACGGGCTCATGGTGCCGGGGTCGACGTTGAGGTAGGGGTCGAGCTTGAGCATCCGGATCTTCAGCCCGCGGTTAATCAGTAGCCGACCCACGGATGCCGCTGTGATGCCCTTACCCAAAGAAGAAACCACGCCGCCAGTGATAAAGAGATATTTTGCCATCAAATTTGTTCCATATTAAGTGTGTAGAGGTGTTCGGGAAATACGGGAGAGGATCGTATCGCCTTCCTCCAGCCATCCCCAGTCTAAAATTAAATAATCGGGGAAATCTTCCCTGAATTCCCTATTTCCAGCCCCGTAAAACTGCGCAAACTTGTTTGTTTTTCATAGGGCAGACCTATACATTGTCCCGATGTTTTGGAGCTGGATAGAAAACCCATTTCGCCAGCCACAATCGATTTTACTCAATAAGGGAGAACGCCGTAATGAAGTACACCTGCAAGCCACGCCATCAAACATTTGTTTTTTGCCTATCCATACTCACCGCAACCCTCTTTTCAACCCCTGCACATGCCCAGCTTTTCGATAACGGAACGGTTGAAACAAACAGCACTCCAACGACCTACAATTCCTCCGTCGTTATCGGTAGCGAAAACCCGGGCAATGGGTTGGTGATCAACAATGGAGCCACGGTTTCAGCACCCGATGTGCTGATGGGGGATTTTTCCTCTTCATCCAACAACCTGCTGTCTGTTCAGGATAACGCACTGTTTCTGATCGGAGACACAACAACGAACGGACTGACTACGGGAGGCATTGTGGTTGGCGACTCGTCCAAAACAGCCACCTTGGATGCGAGAAATAACGCAACCATTGAAACCGACTATCTCTACATTGGCCTGGGCACCAACGACAGCGGAAGCGTTAAACTATCGGGCGCTGAATCCGAATTCAATATTTCGCAAGATGCCTACGTTGGCGATGCGGGTTCCACCAACTCCATCGACCTTTCCGAAGGCGCATCCCTGAATATTGAAGGCACGTTGAATGTGGGGAGCGGCGGCGGTTCCAACAACCATGTCAACATCCACGCAGACAGCAGCCTTTCCCTCAACACCACCAACCAAATCAACGTCGCAAACCCGGAGGATAACGACAACTCGATCTCCATCAAACAAAACGGAACCCTCAAAATCGGCGGCGATGTCGATACGGCAACCCTCGAGGAATTGGGCGTGGATCTGGCCAAAAAATCAACCCTGCAGGTGGGCGGCATACTGGAAATTGAGAACGACTCCCTCGACACCGGCATAAACATCGTTCTGGACCATGCGCTCTCCACCAATACCGCCCACTGGCAAGCCAACTCACAAACGTTCGTCTATATCGGCGAAACCACCTCCGACAACACCCTGACCCTCACCAACGGGGCAACCGCCCACTCCGAACGTGCGCTCCGGCTTGGAAACAACACCGCCTCCCACAGGAATAAGATTTCCGTCGGAGGATCCAACTCCGTTTTCACAGTGGAACAAAGCGTGATTGTCGGCGGAAAGGGCGACAACAACCAAATCAATGTGAACGACTACGGGCAAGCCACCTTCCTCGGCAACCTGACCCTCGGCAAGGACTCAACCGCAACCGGAAACGAAGTCAACGTGGGAAGCAACGGGGTGGTCAACATCAGCGGAACAACCGTGATCGGCGACGCAGGGAACAACAACTCGTTCGCCATCAACTACGGCACGGTTAACGCAACCAACGACTTCATCGTCGGATCGGGGAGTATCGGCAACCGCTACAACCAGATCGGCGGCACCAACACCGTTGCCGGAGCATTCATTATCGGAAAGACGGAGGATGCCACGGGGAAAACTGGCCATGTGGATGACAACAGCGTGGAGACCACAGGTAACCTCGCCATTGTCGGAAAAGACGCAGCCCTGAATATCCAGCAAAACTTGACGGTTGGCCAGGAAGGTGGCGGCAGCATCCTTACCATCCGCGACGGAGGCACGGTCAACGTTGATGGAGATGTGGCCATCGGCGAAGCCGTCAAGGACAACTATATCTATCTCCAGCGCGATGCCGACACCCGCTTCAATGTGACCGGCGACCTGGTGGTCGGCAAAGAGGGCGGAAGCAACCGTTTTGCGGTTTATGGAGGAACCGCCAATATCGACGGAAATTTGTACCTAGGCGGCAGCACCAACCAGCATGAGGTGAAAAACTTCATTCATCTCCAAACCACCAATGCGGTACTCAACGTTGCAAATGCCATCTACATCGGCGCATCGAACTCGCTCAACACGCTTGATCTCGTCGGCGGAGCAACAGCCAATGCCCAGGACTTGTTTGTAGGAATCGACGGTGGAATCTCGTCCAACAACGTGGTGACCATCAGCGGAGCCGACAGTCGCCTGAATATTCAAAACAGCGTCACCGTTGGCGCAGGCGGAAATACACTTAAGGCGGTCAACGATGCCTGGCTGGTGGTCGGTGAGTTTACGACAACCAACCTCCCCTCCTCCACCGGCGGCGCACTTGCAGTGGGCAGCACGAACGGGACACCCAGCCTGATCGTACATGAAAATTCATCCGTCGAAGCGGGCTATATCTATATCGGCGTGGGGACCAACCAAACAGGTGACATCCTCGTCACCGGAAGCAATTCATTGCTCAAAGCAACATCCGACATCGTGGTCGGACTCGACGGTTCGGACAACGCCCTCAACCTCGAAAACGGCGGCACGGCGGAAGGCAACCTGCTCATCGGCAAGAACGGAGGGGCCAACGACAACCTAGTCAATCTCTCGGGATCAAACACCCTGCTAACCGCGAGCGGTCTTGCCATCGGAGCCGAAGACAACAGCGGCAATATGCTCAACCTAACCAATGGAGCAACCTTCATCCTCGCCGGCGACCTCAACATCGCCACCAGCAACGCCCTCAACCTCAACCGCGGTGCAACCTTCCATACGGACGGAGACTTCGATCTCGTATCGCAATCAACCAACGGGTTTAACTTTAACGGAGGTTCCACGCTCGAAGTCGGCGGAACCTTAACGGCCACCAACGTAGTCGAAGGCGAACGCAATCTGGTGCTCGACGGTGGACGATGGATCCTTGGAACCAACCTCGTCATCGGTGCCAACACCGATTCGAACAGCGTAAGCGTGATTGGAGCCGGAGCAGAGCTCACCGCGACCCGCATCGGGATCGGCTCGACCAACTCCGCAGGGAATATCCTGCTTATCGAAGATGGCGGATTTGTCAGCATCGATGAAAGTCTGATTATTGCAGACGGCAACACGCTCAACCTCAGCAGCAACGGCACGCTCGAAGTCATCGGCGATTTCAACGCCCTCGCACCATCTGCCGATAACTTTATTTTTGGCAGCAACGCCACACTTCGCGTCGGAGGAACCATAACGACCTCCACCAACCAGAACACCATTCAGAGCGGACAGACCATCGTTTTGGATGGCGGCCTGAGCACCAACCATACGGCATACTGGAATATTGGAACGGACCTGTATGTAGGCGGAAGCCTAGGCAGCGGCTCGCTTGAAGTCCTGACGAGCGGCATCGTTGAAAATGTTTCCGCGTTCATTGGAAACGCCGACAGCAACACGGTGAAAATCGCGGGTTCCGGCGCCGCATGGAATATTTCCAGCAACCTGACGGTCGGCGTGAACGGCAATGACAACCTGCTGAACATTACCGATGGAGCGACGGTAACTGTCAGCAACAATGCCTATGTGGGAGTGGGCCCCTCCAGCAACAATACCGTTACCGTTTCTGGCCTCGACTCCTCCTGGAGCATTCTGCAAGACCTAATGATCGGGGACGGCGGTCTCTCCAACCGATTGGATGTCTGGAATGGTGCTGCCGTATTTGTGGGGAACGACCTGAATATAACCAACGGCTCCACGCTGCTCATCGGCACCGGTTCCGTAGTCTCTGTGGAAGGCAACTATGAACAGGACGGCACATCCCGACTGGAAATCGTCGCCGGACCAACTTCCGCCGGATTGCTGGATGTGGCAAAAGATGCCAACTTTGCAAGTAACGCAACCATCTTTGTCCGTAGCGACGGCTCACTGGATACCAATGACTTCTTCAAAACAACCATTGTTATGGCGGGAGACAACTTGTTTTTTGGTGGCGATACCGCTTCCAGCAATAACATCGACGCAGTCAACTTTGCATGGGATGGCTTGATTTCCGGCGTAACCAACTACGTGGAGGGAACCCAGCTCATTATCGAAGGGTCCGCCAATTCGTTATCGTCGGTCATCGGCGTGAAAGGAACCGGCACACAGCTTGAAGGTGTCGTAGATGAAATCGATGCCCTTGCAACCGACCCCGACTCTGCGGCGGCAAACATGCGCGTTGTACTCGGCGACCTGGGCCAGCCAGCCAATACCGCCGCCATGGATAACTACTACGGCGAAAAGGCCAGTTCCTCGCCGATGCACAACCTCGTCAACCAAGGCCTTGGCGGAGTGGCCTCTTCACTAACCCTTCGCGGAGATAACACCCGAGAACGGGCGGGCGCGGCCTCCGCATCCATTAACTGGAACAAACCCAATGGCGTGGCCGGCCCGCACACACAAGGGCAAGAACTTCAAGGCTGGATCGCCGGATATGGATCCCAAGGTAAAAAGAGCGCTTCCGACGGGTACGGCTCCTACGATCTAAACCTGACCGGCTTCATTATCGGAGCCGACCTCGCCATCTCCCAAAACATTCTGCTAGGTCTGGCAGGTGGCTCAAATAACGGCAGTATCGACAAAGAAAACAATGGAACCGGCGACTCCAAAACCACCTATGGAGCCCTCTATTCTTCCATTGGGACCAAGAGCTGGTTCATGGATGGCAGCCTGATTTATGGTTCCAGTCAAATCGACCAAAAGCTAGGCGATGTGTTTGATACCACCTCCGAATACGATGCCATGAACCTCGCATTCTACCTCGGGGGCGGGAAAGAATTCACAGGCGACTATTTGATCGTCACCCCGCAGGCATCGCTCTTGGTCAACTACTACGAGCAGGATGCCTATGACGAAGAATCAACCGGTGCCGAACCCCGTTCGATCGATGCGTTCGATGCGTTATATGTTCAAAGCTCGATCGGTTGTAATCTGGGGGTCTACAGCAGCATGGGTAATCTCACACTCAAGCCCGAGCTCCGCGCCCACTGGTTGCATGAGTTTAACGCCAGCGAAGAAACCCTGCCCTACCGCTTGGTTGGAGGAAACGGAACCTCATACAACATGATTCTTCAGGCCCCCGAAGAGGATATCCTTAAACTCGGTGCTGGAGTTTCCGCCAAGATGTCGGACTATCTTGAACTGCGTGCCGACCTCGACACCCGGCTGGGAAGCGGCTATTCCGACTACACACTATTTGGATCCCTCCGCTACCAGTTCTAATTTCCAATCCATTGGAAATGAAAAGGGATCGCCTCGGCGATCCCTTTTTCGTGCAGTCGACTTCCTGCCCGTTACCACACTTCGCAACGCTGCACCCCGACCCCATCGACACCAACCTCGACCCCATCGCCCGGCTTCATCAACACCTGCGGATCGTGTGCCGAACCAATACCAGCCGGTGTTCCCGTGGAGATTACATCGCCCGGAAGCAACATCATCCCCTGCGAGATGTATTCAATCAAAAAGGGAATGGAGAACATCATATCGCTCGTATCGGCCTCCTGGAGCAGTTCTCCGTTCAACCTTTGCCAAACCCGCAAATCGTCCAGACAAGGCACTTCATCGGGAGTTACCAAAAACGGCCCCATCGGACAGAAGGTATCGAAGCCCTTGCCGAGGAACCACTGGCCGTTGCCCTTCTGCACAACGCGCTCCGTAACGTCGTTAACCACGGTATAGCCCGCCACAAAATCTAATGCCTCTTCTTTCCGAACCTTGGAAGCCGTCTTTCCAATCACCACCGCCAGCTCCGCCTCACTATCGACCACCTGCGCACCATCCGGCAAAACAATCGGATCATTCGGGCCAACCATGGCGGTCGTTGCCTTGGAGAACAGAATCGGTTCCATCGGGATGTCACGTCCAAACTCCCTGGCATGAGCAGCATAGTTTGCCCCCACACAAATAATCTTCGAGGGTCGCGCAACGGGTGCCCCCAAACGAAGACCCTCGGCATCAACGAACTTTGCCCCGGGATCCTTCAGCAAAAGATCAAGCTGCTCCAGCCCATGATTCGCAAAAAAACACTCGTTGTAATCCTCAATATGGAATGCTACCGCACGCACATCCAGAATACGCCCATCACCCATCCAAATCCCCGGGCGCTCTTTCCCCTTATCACCAAATCGCACCAGCTTCATCTTATTCTCCAGTTGCTGAACTACAGATAGCCACAGATTAACGGAGATGGAAAGATAGGCAACACGCAGTGTCAAAAATCAGTGTGCATCCGTGCCCATCTGTGGTTCAATTTCTCCGTTATGTGCGGACGCTTTACACAAACCAAAAGCCGGAAGGAGGTGGTTGATCAACTCGGAGAAATTGAGCTTCCACCCCTATTCCACAACCGCTACAATATTGCCCCTACCCAAAAGGTAGCCATCATCCGTTCCACTAGACCCGAGCATGTCAGCGAGTGTATTTGGGGTTTCCAGAATCCAAAGTCGGCCTCGGCCATCATCAACGCCCGTTCCGAAACCCTCGCCGATCGACCCATGTTCAAATCCCTGCTTGCCACAAACCGTTGCCTCATTCCGGCCGACGGATTCTACGAGTGGAAAGGCAAACAGCCCTACTATTTCCAGACTCCGGGGAAACAACTCTTCGCCTTTGCAGGACTTTGGAGCAACGACCGTTGCGTCATCCTCACCCGCGCCGCCGACACCAACATGCAGGGCATCCACCACCGCATGCCCATCATTCTACTCGTTGAACAGTGGAATCCTTGGCTTTCCGATGTTACATCTATCTCAACGGCCGTCGAGATAGATGTAACACCTTCTCTACGGGTTCGCTGTGTCTCCCGACGCGTTAACGCGGTTGCCAACGACAATCCCGCCTGCCTCGCCCCCAGCGATGAGCAGACCGAGTTATCCTTGTTTCCAAACGGTGAGTGACCTAGTCTGTAGGTGCACTTGGAGAACACTATGAAGATACTTGTTTTGAACGGACCGAACCTTAACTTGCTAGGCACACGCGAACCGGAAATCTATGGCACCGAAACGCTGTCCGATATCGAAACCGAACTGAATACGATTCATCCAGAAACCGAAATCGTATTCCGGCAATCGAACTCCGAGGCCGAACTCATTACATGGATTGGCGAAACACGCGGTGTTTTTGATGGAATCATCATCAACCCGGCCGCACTCACCCACACCAGCTTGGGACTGTGCGATGCGCTCAAGGCCGTCGCCGATGTGGTTCCCGCAGTGGAAGTCCATCTAAGCAATACCCATGCCCGCGAAGAGATCCGCCACAAGAGCCTGACGGCAGCAGCCTGCATTGGCCAGCTGATGGGATTCCAAGGGTTCGGCTATACATTGGCGCTGAGAGCGCTGGTGCATAAACTCTCAGCGTAGACGAGGCTTCCAGCCTCGTTCAGGAAGAACACACAAACTTTTTCTATCCGTTGCAAAGCTGAATTCGCCGCACAAGCCCAATCCAACGTGGCTGGACGCGAAGCGAGATTTAAGGAACGAAAGTAACGACCGAAGGGAGAGGCAACGCGAATCTACGGTTAGCGCACCAGCTTGCGGAAGGCTTCGTCGAAAATCTGTACAGCAGGAATATTCCGGTCGAGGCGACGCGACATGCCCTCCACCACTTGAATCGCCTGCAAGGCGGAGGATTGCGTGTGTTCTTTGGCTTGCTCTTTCAAAATATTCTGGTCGTTGGGAAAGATAAGGTGCTCCGTATCGACTCTAGAGACAAGCATCAGAATGTCACGATACCAATCGAGCATCACTCGGAACACTTCCGACTGAACCTCTTTAAGACGTGCTTTGATCCGAGCCTCCAGAGTTTCCTTAAGCTTGGATTCGTCCAGCGCCTCGTCGTTGCCCCCCAGTTCCTCTTCGATGCTTTCAGTAATTTCAGCCTTCACCGTATCAAGAATGGCTTTCAGTTTTCCTGCAAGTCGAGAGGCATCCAACCCACTCGTGGCGGGAAGTTCGCGTAGAAGCTCCATCAATGGAGCTTCCCATAAAGTATTCTTTCCGACAGCCTTCCCTTCGGCGAGGACGATTTTCTGGCAGCGCGAAATAATGGTAGGCAGCAAGGCCTGAGGAGAATCGGTGATCAGTAGCAGAAGGGTTTTCTTCGGTGGTTCTTCCAGAGTCTTCAGCAATACGTTTGCCGAATTTGTATTCATGCATTCGGCTGAAACCAAAATCCCCGCCTTCCAGCCGCCCTCGAATGAGGTTTGCGTCATTCGATTCACCAGTCCGCGAACATCATCCGCCTTAATTTGACGGGCTTTACTCTGCGGTTCGATCCATAGTGTGTCAGCGTGCTTGTGCGATTCGATCAGGCGGCAGTTGGTGCATTCATTGCACGGTTTTTCAGTTGCACTGCAATAGAGCAATTTTAGAAATGATTCGGAAAACTGTAATGCATTGCCTCGCGGAGAACCGACGATTACGTAGGCGTGTGCCAGACGATTGTTCTCATAACTGTTTCGGATCCCTTCCCAGGCTTCAGCATGTAGATCGATGGTTTCCATGGCTACAGTAACACCTCTTTGACCACATTCCAAATGGCGCAAGAAACATCCTCAATAGGCTGATCCGAATTGATCACACGGAAACGTGCGGGCTCCCGTTGCGCAAGCTGATGATAGCCATCGCGAACGCGGTGATGAAAATCACGCGCCTCACGCTCAAAGCGATCGGCGGACCCTTTTCCGTCGGCATAGCGCTCCTCCAGCCGTTCGAAGCCTCGTTCGATATCGAGATCGAGAAGCAGGGTTAAATCAGGTTTTCGGCTATTGATAGCGAAGTTGTTTATCCGGTCAAGTGTATCAATCAGCATCCCACGGGCGTAGCCCTGATAGGCGATCGTAGAATCGATGAAACGATCGCAAAGCACCCATTCCCCTCGTCCAAGGGCGGGGAGAATCACCCCCTCCATCAGCTGTGCGCGACTGGCTGTGAAGAGTAGCAACTCGGCGCGATCACACAATGGTTCGTCAACGGCATCGTGCTGAAGAATGTTGCGAATGGCCTCGCCGGTTGCGGTTCCGCCCGGTTCGCGAGTGCATACGACCTTAACACTTTGCGCGTCGAGTTTTTCGGCCAACCTCTTTATCTGGGTCGACTTGCCACTGCCTTCCGGTCCTTCGAAGGTGATAAATTTTCCGGTCATAATACGTAACTAGAGTTTTCTTAGTTTGGGGCCTTCGGGGGTATCTTTTACCGTCCATCCGAGTTCGGCCAGTGCATCGCGGATGCGGTCGGATTCCGCCCAATTCTTTTCGTTACGAGCCTGAGTTCGGGCTTCTAGCAGCTCCGTGACTTCTAGGGAAACCGCCTCTTCCGGCAGCTCAAGAATTCCGAGGACGGTGTCGAGCTCCTTCCAAAGATTCGAAACCGCAAGGGCCTCTTCTCCCGTGGAAGGAATCTCGGCCATGGCTTTGTTGCCTGCATGAACGGTGTCGAAAATGGCGGCCATGGCCCCGGATATGTTCATATCGTCGTCCATGGCGGCCGCAAAGGTTTTCCGGGTATCAGCGGCCCAAACCGGTAGATCCCCGGCTTTGGTTTCGTTGCTGATGGATTCCTTGATCTTTGCGGAGAACTCGTCGAGGCGCTTGAGTGCGGCGCGGTTGGCATCGAGCGATTTGAAGGCAAAGTTGAGCGATTGGCGATAGTGGCCGGAGAGCAATTCGTAGCGCACTTCGCGGCCCGTATATCCCATGTCGAGAATTTCGCGCAGGGTGTAGAAGTTCCCGACCGATTTCGACATTTTTTTTCCGTCGACAACAAGGTAACCGCAGTGCATCCAGTATTTGGAATAGGGCTTTCCGGTGGCGGCTTCGGACTGCGCGATCTCGTCCTCGTGGTGCGGAAAGATATTATCGACTCCGCCGGTATGAATATCGAAGCTTTCGCCCAGCAGTTTCATACTCATGGCGGAACATTCAATATGCCAGCCCGGTCGCCCGCGCCCCCATGGAGAATCCCAAACCACATCACCATCTTCCGGAACATAGGCTTTCCAAAGGGCAAAATCGGCTGCGTTATCCTTATCGTATTCGTCTTGGTCGACACGCGCCCCCGATTGCATGCCTTCGCGGTCGAGGCGGGCCAGTTTTCCGTAGTCGGCAAACTTATCGATGCTGTAGTAGACGGATCCATCTTCCGATTGATAGGCATAGCCCTTCTCGAACAACTTTTCGATGAGGGTGATCATTTCGGGAATATAGTCCGTCGCAGCGGGATAGTGCTCGGCGGGTTCGATGTTGAGCTTGGCAAGGTCGGCGAAAAAGGCCTCGATATACGTCTTCGTATATTCCTTGAGCGGCAGCCCTTTCTCGATGGAGGAACGGATCGTCTTGTCATCCACATCGGTGAGGTTCTGAACCTGTGTAACCTTGAACCCGCTAAATTTGATGTAGCGACGGAGCAGATCCTCGAACATGTAGGCGCGGAAGTTTCCAATGTGCGCATAGTTGTAGACGGTTGGGCCGCAGGTGTACATCCGGACATGCTCACCATCGAGCGGAAGAAGCTCTTCCTTGGCTCGACTCATTGTGTTGTAGATCCTGAACGCCATGATTAGATTTCCTGCACGTTGATTTTTGGTGCGTCCTTCCAGAGTTGCTCAAGGTCGCAGAATTCGCGGAGTTCCCGCTCGAACACATGAACCATCACGCCATGGTAATCCATAATCATCCAGCCGCTGTCCGGAACCCCCGTCTTATGATACCCCTTGAACCCCGCATCCTTGAAGAGTCGTTGAAGTCCGTCATACAAAGCCTTTAGATGAGGTTTGTTCGCTCCGGTGGCAATGATGAAGTAGTCGGCAATATTCGCGAGTTCCCGCAGGTCCAGAACCACAATATCCTCGGATTTCCGATCCTCGAGAAACTCGACAATCCGTTTGATGACATCCTTGTCTTCTTCCATAACCTATCCTTTTGAGCCTTGGTAAAGGCCTTGTTCGTGAATGTATGTTTCAACTGCGGGAGGAACAAGATAACGAATGCTCATTCCTTCTTCCAGCCGCATACGAATTTCCGTCGAAGAAATTTCAATCCGCCGCGACTTAATCACATTTTGAAGTAGCTTTTCCCGGTGCGGTTCCCCGATCTGCATTTTTTCCACAATGGATTCCATGGAATCTTCACCCGGCCGAAGAAAACTTGCGACTTCGCAAAAGGACAGGAGTTCCTCGATTTTATACCAATTGTGAAGATCCACCAGCGTATCGCTACCGATAATCAAAAATAAAATATCGGTCCCGTAGGTTTTGCGTAATTGACGCACGGTATCGATCGTATAAGAAACTCCGCTTCTTTGTATTTCCAAATCCGAAACGGTAAAATGCTCGTCCCCCTCCACCGCTAGGTTGAGCATATTCAACCGATGTTCTGCAGGAACTCGTTGCACATGCTGCTTGTGCGGAGGTGTGGCGGCGGGAATAAAGATGACCTCCGACAAATCAAGAAGTTCTACTGCGTCTTGAGCAATGATCAGGTGGCCGGTGTGGATGGGATCGAAGGATCCCCCTACGATACCAATTCGCCTTGCCGTTGGATTGGATGCCATCATCTATGGTGTGGACTTCACGACCCCGCGGCTAGTACCACTGCTGCCAAACTTTTATGACATCGCCAGCCTCGATCTTCACATCGTTGGATGGGTTCCGCTCCAAGTCCTTCACATTATAGGTATAAATCTTACCGTAGCGGGTGATCGTTACTTTTTTCTTGTTCGCGTACGGCGTATACCCCCGTGCACCCGCTATGACCTGTAGCAATGTGGTTCCACTCATGAGCTGGAACTGCCCGGGCTGATTCACCTCGCCTTGCACATAAAACACCTTGGCCGTCATGGTGACGTTGACCGAAACATTCTTGTAGATGTTGCCAGCCACATAAGAGTCCTCAATCACCTGCTCCAGTTCGGAAGTCGTAAGCCCGGAGGCCTTGATCGGCTCCTTGATGTGTAAAAGGCTGATTTCACCATTTTCATCAATCACCAATTCGAGTTGCTGCTGTTCCATTATACCGCTGAAACGCACATAAATAGGGTCAAGCGGACGAAGTTCGTAAGCCCCCTCAACAACACCATCAGCGCCCGATTGAGCAGCGCTCTCTGGAATAGGTTCTGCCTGCGAAACACCATTGACAGGTTGAATTACGCAACCATTCACGAGAACAGCTGAAACCATTATTAAACCGAGAAAAAACTTTCGAACCATATTCCACCTCATTTACAAAAACTGCTAGACACTATCGTCCGTCATTACCTCACTCTGTGAGCTATGGTAGTAATCCGAATAATAGGAGTGATAATAGTAGTAGTAGTCATCGCGCATCACATTGATGTTGTTGAGTACGGCCCCCACGGATTTCACCCCAAGGGTCTCCATCATGTGCTTGGCCTTGATCAGCATATCGCGAGGATACTTGCGGTACTGCACCACGAGAATGGCACCATCAGCCTCCTTTGCAATAATCGAGGAGTCACTAATACCCACCAGCGGCGGGGTATCGATGAGAACAATATCGTACTTGGTTTTCAGACTCGTGATCAATTCACCAATACGTTTTGGATCCAACACGCCCAGAGAGGTTCGCGGCAGGCGTCCACTCGGCAGGAAGTGAAGGTTGGGAACGCTGGTCGCTTTGATGGCTTCTTCCACCGGAACGTCGCGCAACAACACGTTAGTCAGGCCAAATCGGTTCGATACGCCAAGAATGGTATGCTGCACGGGACGGCGAAGGTCGGCATCGACCAGCAATACTTTTTCCCCTTGCTGCGCACAGACGTAGGCCAGGTTGAATACCGTTGTCGATTTACCTTCACCCGCACCTCCACTCAACACGCAGAATGCCCCTTTGTGGGACCCCCCTTCCGTGAAGGCCAGGTTGGTTCGCAATACACGGTAGGCTTCGGCATGCTCGCTATCAGGTCCTTCCTCAACCAACGGCCTCACCTTCTGCGGGATCAACCCCAGAACAGGAAGACCCAACAGACGTTCGACATCATCTGCCGTCTTGATTGAAGTATCGAGATATTCAATGAAATAGGCGAGACCCACACCAGCACCCAAGCCCACAAAAATACTTAACAGCACATTCATGAAAAGGTTAGGGCTAACCGGTCGGTTGTTCGGTTCGGCAACATCGATGATTTCAACGGGATTACGCGGAACTTGAAGGGTGATGATTTCCTGCCGGAGTTTCGCATTGAGTTGGTTATGGATAAACCGCTCCGACTCCAAATCCTGCTGAGCATTCCGGAAGGGCCGGAATTTGGAACCTTGCGCCTCAATGTTTGTGGCACGCACCCCGGAAAGAACCTTTTCCTTGCTCTCGAATTTACTTTTCGCGATCAAATACTCGGTTTCCAAACCATTTCGCAAAGCCTGTAAACGAGTGCTCAAAGTCGCTTCCAATGTTTTCTTCTGCAAAGTATAGCGCTGTACTTCAGGGTGATTGACCCCATAGTCCGCTTCCAGCGAGCTAAGTTGAACCTCAATGTCCTGAAGCTGCTGGATCGTGGTCATTACAAACTGATCAAAGGTGATGTAGGAAGCTCGCTCGACCAAGCTCTTGTCATCCAGATCCTCGAGAATCTTAAGCAGTTCTCTCTTATCGATCATCTCGCTTTGGGCCATCAAGCGGTCGGCTTCAAGTTGCTGGAGGCGGACATCCGTAACATCCACACTGCCTTCGCCACCAATCACCGCAATATCGAGATCCCTGCGAATCTGTTCAACTTTTTGTTCGGCCAGATCCACTCGATCCCGTTGCTCTCTTAACGCCTCGGCAATCTTATCGATCGCTGCTCGCGAGTCTTTGCTGGAAATATCCAGTCGGGAATCACGGTAAACCTCGGCAATTTCATTCGCAATTTTCGCCGCTTCGTTGGGATCATCCCGTTTGGTGGAGATCACCACCAGCGATGTATCCCGCTGCTGAAATACGCTGATGCTGTTCTTCAGGATTTTATATGCCACATTTCGCGGCAGTTTTTCCCCGCTGCGTCCCCATTCGCTCTGTAGATTCAGGCGATTGACCACTTCATACAGAATTGGCTTGGACTGCAAGATCTCGAACTGGGTGCGTAAAAAATAAGGGTCGTAACTCGAATAATAGTTTTGCGGGCCAGAGAACGGGTTTATCTCGGGTGCATCATTGGAGACTGAAATCCGGGTTGATGAAGCGTAGATGTTCGGCAACATCAAGGTATATACCGTACCGGTCAAAACGACGAGAATGGCAACCGCCAGAACAATCTCTTTTCTTGAGCGGATAACCCGCCAATAATCAAGAAAATGAAGGGTTCCCGACTGCTGCTCAGCAGACTCATTACTCATATTCCAAACTCCCTTTCAAAAACTAAAGATGGTGAAGGTAAACCTTCACCACCTTGTCATCAAATCAAAACTCAAATAATCAGCGGGGGTCTAGAGACGAAGTCTCCAGCCAATATCAACCTGATTCCGAGTATATTCGCGGAGGTAGACAGAATCCGATGTCCGATGGTTAAACTGATATCCCGCGTCCACAAAGTTATTGCGGTTAATCTGATACGATGCACGCAAATTAAAGGTGGCATAATTGTCCTGCGCATCGCCTATCGGATTCCCAGTAATAGGATCTACAGCAAGCCGTGAAGTATCTTCAGTGTAGAGCCCCACATTATAACCAAGGGTT
>JAOZKS010000010.1:0-3206 GCA_029935255.1 Pontiella sp. | reverse complement strand
CCCCGACACCGAAATTAAAGTTATTCTGGACATTGTACACGGAGTTGTCTGAACGCTGCAAAGTGTAGCCCAACGTCCCGGTAAAGCTGGTCCGCGCCGTGGGGTTAATCTCCAAGCCCGTTTGCAGGTAGGGAGAAGAACTCTCGCTGCTTCCTCGTTCAGCACTGGCATTGGAGAACGTATATCCCAGATTAAGATTGCCAATCACATTGGGGTTAAAGTTTTGATCCACGCCCGCAAAGAGGGTCGTCGAATCAAATCCACCACGGTCACCGGCATAGGTGTGATCCACATAGTTTACCCCCAACGAACCGCTGGTTTTATTGGGACGCAACTCGCGGATGTAGGTTCCATTGGCTTTGATTTGGTCGTAATCGTTCGCTTTTTTCCCCTGTCCATAGTCTTCATCATCCCAAATACGAAAATCGTAGCCCGCGCCCAATTTAACATGGCTCAGGGAGTTGATGGTTACATCCAATGCACCCATGAGATCGTTTTCCAGAAAGTTTTGGTTACTTGTCGCAATTTCTCCACTTTGCCCCTCTTTTTCCTGATAGCGGAAGCGGTCTGAAATCTGAAGGAAGGTTCTTTGCGAGACAGCGTGATTCAAACTTGCATAGAGATCTTGATAGGTCACCATCTTTGGGTCGGCGTCCAGACGATACCGGAATTCAGGTTGCCAATACAGCGACAGATCCGTTCGTGATGAAAAGTTCATCTTACCCGTGATATTGATAATATCGGTAATAAATGCCGAGCCCTCTTTGTCGGGTGACTGGTATACATTGTCGTCGTAACCCACACGAACCGAGTTCTGGACGCGAATGCTACGCTCCTTGGCCGCATACGATGTTGCGGTAACCAAAGACAACGCAACCAGTATATAAAACTTCCCTTTATTCATAACAAACTCCCTTAAAGAAATACCCGATGAAACTCGCATTTAAAATTTATTATTCCGGGGTGGCATCGCTGTCGCCATAACTATTGCTATTCGCGCTACTTCCCCCGCTGGCAGTAAACACCGTGCTGAACATGGATGAATACATGCTTCGAAGCCCTGCCGTTTGCCACGGAACATCATAGATATTCGGGGGGTCATACGCACGGCCTGGACCACCACCCGTATTTGTCTGGCCTTCTTTCCAGACTTCCTTCGCACTTTTAGGCGTAGGCTCGGGAACGGCACCATTCAACGCATCATCGGCCTTCTGTTTGGCAGCCGCCAAATCCTCAGCCGCAGCAGCGGCAGCATCCAGATCGCCGCTGGCAAGAGCACGTTCAAGAGCTGAATACGCAGCCTGTGCATCCGCAACCGCAGCATCGACCGCATCCGCACGCTTTACGGCATCTGCAATTGCATTGACATCCCCACTGATGGCCGCGCTGGCCAAATCGGCCTTGGCCTGAACGGCCAAGACGGACACCTCAGCAAGAGTTCCACTTGCCGTAGCCAAATCCGCAGCGTGAACCTGACAAATCGAAACCACGGTGGCCAAGATGGCACCCAGACCTAGTTTTCTATAAAGTTGATGTTTTTTCATGAGTCTCTACTCCTTTTATTTGGAATATTTTTCTGCAATAAGCGTTTTTACACGTTCGTAATTAAACTGCACCTGAGATGTCGCAGCCAGTGAATCCTGCATGGCCATCCGAATAATATCCAAGGATTCGGTTTTATTATTAGCCACAGCATCGATAAAAAGGAGTCCGGTTTGCACCACCTTGGCCCCTGATAGAGCAACCCCTGCATTGACGGTTGCCAGCAGTTTGTAGTCCTGAGCGATTTCCGAGCTCGAAGCGGTTCCGATTTTAGACGCGCTTTCCTTTGCTCCCTCAAGAGCTTTAACAGCAGTAGTCCAGTTTTCGGAGGCAGCCACAAGCATCTGCTTAACTTCGCCCATCATTTCGGAATCTGCCGGGATTAACGCCACGAGTTCTTTCCCGTTTCCAATTGCAGCACGTGCTTCTTCAACAGCGGCTGCAGCAACGGCTATGGATTCATTGGCATCACCGGCCAGTTGGTCCGTCGCCTCGTCAGCCCGTGCCGAATCAAAAACACCACCAAGCACCAAGCCGGAAGCCACCATCAATGCAATATAACTCTGTCTGTTCATACCTTATTCCTCAAGTTAAGCAGTAAACAAATATCAATATAATCTTTTCAATGCAAGATAAACTATTGCATTCGTGCACGTGCAATCCGCAACTTCTCGAGCATCCTCCGATAACCCTCAACAAAATCTATGTCACTCATAGTACAATAGTCCTGCCATGTTTCAAGGTCTTTAGGTAATTTTACCTTGCCGGCCGAAAACTCGGCTTCCCCTTTTAAAAGCAAGTCGATCTGCCCCGCGGAACGCGCATAATCCGAGGCCGTAAACTCATCTCCATTAATCACTTCCATCAGCCCGAAATAAACGCCGTTTTTATTTAAAAAAGCGATGCACTCATTTAAATCAGCGCTCTCAGGCACATAGCGATCGAAATACCCTGAATACTTTGCCAGCATTACCCCTGCATCCGCATGCGTGAGCACCCGTTTTGGAGGTTCGCCACTCTCCTGTCCGAAAGCTATCCCGGAAAATAAAAAGAAACCTGCAGCGAGCCATAATAATGATTGTGAAAAACTACCCATAAAACCGTCCTGAAGGATCTTGTTAAAAGCCTCTTTCTGGATCTGCCTTCTTCTGCTATGAATCAACCCGATTAATAAACACGGATAGATGAATGAATACCAACTCTTTTACCTTCAAACTTACCGACGAACAACAACAGGAGTTGCTCCTGCTGCTTAAATCCTCAAACTATCTTCCCGCAACGGTACCCCACACCCAGATCGCCGTGTCCATCCCCGACTGCCGAATAAACCTCTACAACTCCGGGAAGCTACTGATCCAAGGAAAGGCGGCCCATGAGTGGATCACCTTCACCCTGGAGACCGAGATCCTGAAGGAGGCGGCGCTTGGTTACGAGGAACTGCAAGACCCCGAGGCATTCCAACCCCATATGGGAATCGATGAAAGCGGAAAAGGCGACTTCTTCGGTCCGCTGGTCATTGCTTCCGCCTACGTCGATGAAGGTTTGGTCGAAAAGTTACGCGAGCTTGGCGTGCGCGACAGCAAAAAGATTTCATCCGATAACGTAGCGCTCAACCTTGCACGTGAAATTCGAAAGGTGCTGGGCAACCGCTGCGCCATGGTTAC
>JAOZKS010000510.1 GCA_029935255.1 Pontiella sp. | reverse complement strand
CTTTCTGGTCAGCAAACAGCAAGGAGTATTCGGCAGTCAACTGAAGCGGTTTAAGCACATTAACCGCCGCCTTGATATGCGGGCGGTGCAGGTTTGAACTATCCAGAATTCGGCCATCAAACTCATCGATCCCGCCGGTGTAGAGATCGCTCCAGATTCCTTCACGTCCCCAGAGCTTATCGAAGTGGCGGTCGATTTGGGAATCGCCCGATAGGAATTCGTAACCGAGGCGGACGGAGCCTTTTTTCTCAGCGGAAACAAGCTGCTGCGCCCACGCGTTAATGGCGTAGGCTGAAAGCGAAGTGCCGTTCTTATGGCCGAACTGCGGGGCAACCTCCGCATTAAACGTCAGCGTATCGGTTGCGTTTCCATGGCCACGAAGGCCCACGGTATAGGTTTCTCCTTCTACGCCAAGTTGAGTGCCATCATTTTTGTATGCCGGGTTGTGGTCTTTTTTGTAGATGAAATAGGTATCGATGAAGCGGCGCTCCACCGCTTCGTGACTAATCCACACGATGCCGCCTCGTTCATCCTGCTCGATCATGTCAAAGCTGAAGTCGTTGATCGGGCTGAGGTGGGCACTGCTATCGCGTCGGTTTTCAATATACATGACATCGAGCGTCGTCCGCCAGTCCTCAATGTTCCATGTGGTCCGGATCGCATCGAAATAGGCTGTCCGAGTCCCGTCGAGTGGCGTTCCTTCGCCGACCAACCAATTATCGGCCAGATGGATCTGCTGACGCCCAATCACTGCGGTGAGGGGTACATCGAACGGATCGCGCAACGTGAGGTTCAGATTGTCGAAAATAAATTCATCGCGAATCCATGTATCGTAGTCTTCCGAGGGGAGATCGGGATAGTAATAGTATCGCGGCTCAGCAACCAGGCGAAGATTGACTTCGGTTTTAGGAACGAGCTGAATGGAGGTCCACGCGCGGAGCCTGAAGCGCTGCCACAGTCGTTCGCCGTTGGCATCGGCATCCGAAAGTTTCCGGTCTTTTTCATGGATGATCCGGTAGCGGAAATCAGCACCTACATCCAAGATCTTAAACGTTTTCTCTTTTTCAAGTATCGGCTCCTCTACCGCAGACCATGCGGCGGGTATTGTGAGGATCAACGAGAGAAATAAGGGAGCGAATGAAGAAATTTTCATGGATACGTACTCTTGCTTGCGAACGATTAATGTTCCCGCCGAGTTTCACTTAACGAAGAGGGAAGCTTGATGGTGAACAGGGCGCCGCCAGCGTGCTTCCCCGTGCTGGCCTCGATGGTACCTTGGTGGGCATGGACGATATCCTGCACGATGGCTAAACCGAGTCCCGTGCCCGTGGAGTCGGCGGTGCAATCGCGTTGGAAGCGTTCGAAGATGCGCTGGCGCCGGGCCTCGGATATTCCAGAGCCGTTATCTTCGAAGGTGCAGGTGATCTGGCCGTCTACATTCTCAAGACCCATCCAGATTGCTCCGTTGGCGGGGGTGAAACGAATGGCGTTGTCGAGTAGGTTTGAAAAAACTTGGTCAAGCAGGGTAGGGACTCCGGAAAGGGTGGATGATCCGGTGGTTTGAATCTTGATGCCAATATTTTTTTCGTCGAGCAGGGGTTGAAAGCGGTCGACGGAGTGGGCAATGGATGCTGCGAGATCCACCGGTTCAAATTCCCGTTGAACGGAGCCGGTTTCGAGCTGGGCGAGCAGGAGCAATTGATCGATGGTGACGGAGAGGTCGTGGATATCCTCCAGAATTTGGTGCAGGCACTCTTCGTATTCCATGGGCGAGCGTTCCTTGAGCAAGGTGATCTCCCCGGCGCTGCGGATGGAGGTGAGGGGGGTGCGCAGTTGGTGGGCGGCATCGGCACTGAAGTGTTTCAGTTTTTCCACGGCATCTTCGTAGCGGTCGAAGGCGATGTTAAAACTGGTGG
>JAOZKS010000509.1 GCA_029935255.1 Pontiella sp. | reverse complement strand
AAACATCCCCGTATATTTCAGCTTCGGTATTCTTCAACGCAAGATGCAAAGAGGCTGAGAATGGCAAAGAAAATACTCTGCGGACTTAGCGCCTTTGCGTTGAGTGTTTTTACCGAAGAGTTTCTGTAAATGGTATGAGGTTATAGCCCTTTAATCAGAGCATCGGAACCCGCGCCGCAGGAGATCACCGAGCGCATGGCATCTTCCACCGAAACATCGATGGGGTGCACATACTTTTGGTCGAGGTGATAGATGAATCCCGAGGTTGGATTAGGGCCGGTGGGCACAAACACCGTGATGGTTCCATCGTCATGCCGGTCGGTAATGAACGCCGTTACCTTGGTGTCGTTCTCAAAAATCTGAACCAACGCGACCGAGGAGAACGGAGATACCTTTTTCCCGAGGAACTGGTTCACGGTTTCCTTCACCATTTTGTAGCCCGGAGCCTTACTTAGCAGACTATTTTCAAAGGCTCCGTAGGTCCAGCGGCCAATGCGTGTCCGGACAAAAAGGCCAACGAGAAAAAAGCTGAGCAGGATAATCGACAGCACAATGAGCATGGCGATGAAATGCTCGTATTGATCGGGGAGGTTGATGTGGCTTACGACGAGGTTCGTTAATGGCCGAATGCCATTACTCACCATCCCGAAAAGCCATTTGAAGGCAAATCCCAGAATAATGGTGGGAAGGATTACGATGACACCCCCCAGAAGGGTCGTCCTGAAAAAGTTTTTTGTGCGATGCAACATGGGGGCATGATGCGCGATCCGTAGGCCGTGATCGAGAAGAATTGGCCTTGGGATTCTGAATTACGCGGAAGGCGTAACGCAGGGCGGGTAATCAATGCGTGCAGAATATTCTTGCGACAGCCTTTGAAATTACGCATGTTGCGTTACGCAGGAGGCGTAATATGAGAAATCCTTTCCAATATGGTGGCGTGGTGTCGGGCCAATCGTTTTGCAACCGAACCCAAGAGGCGGCGGATCTGCGGCGCGCGGTGGAGAATGCCGAAAAGCTTTTTGTCTATTCCGAGCGGCGGCTGGGCAAAACCTCGCTAATCCGCAAGGTGCTGGCCGAGCTCCCGAAGGAGGAATACCTGACGGTCTACATCGACCTGTGGCCGACCGATGGCGAAACCTCGTTTGTGCTGGCCTGCGCCAAGGCGTTTTCGGAAGCAATGGCCACGAACACGGATAAATTGTTGCATACGGCAAAAACCTTTTTCAGCCGTTTGGTTCCGGCGGTCACCGCCAACGACGAGGGCAAGCCGATCGTCACGTTTGGGTTCGACCAAAAACGTCCCGACGTTCCGCTCCTCGAAGAGGTGCTGGCCATGCCCGCCAAGGCGGCGGAAAAAGAGGGCAAGCGCATTGTGGTGGTGTTCGACGAATTCCAGCAGATCCTGGAATATGAAAGCGACATCGTGGAACGGTTGCTCCGGAGCTCCATCCAGCATCAGACCGATGTGGCCTATATCTTTTGCGGTAGCCGCAAGCACCTGATTCGGGAAATGTTCATGGACTCGCAACGCCCCATGTATCGCTCCGGCGCGCACTATCCGCTGGGGCTCATCGCCGAGGCGCACTGGCAAACGTTTATTTCGGAAAAATTCACCGCGACGGGAAAACGGATTAGCGCGGAAACCATCGCGGAACTCTGCCGCCTGACGGAAGGGCATCCGTTCTACACCCAGCACCTATGCCATCCGCTCTGGGAATTGTGCGATGACGGGGGCGAAGTGACGGATGAAATGATCGAGCGAGCCACCGGACTCCTGCTCGATCGCGAAAGTTATGCCTTTATGAATCTGTGGGATTCCCTCTCGCGCAATCCGCGGCGGTTCCTCAAGGGCGTGGCGGCGGAGGGGCCAAAGGTGCAGGTTTTTTCTTCTGAATTTTTGCGCAAATATCAGCTGGGG
>JAOZKS010000508.1 GCA_029935255.1 Pontiella sp. | reverse complement strand
CCGAAACCCTCTTCTTCGACTACTGGCGCCAAAACAAGGTGCGCATCAAGGTGGCACGCATCTTCAATACCTACGGTCCGCGCATGCACCCGCACGACGGCCGCGTGGTCTCCAACTTTATCATGCAGGCGCTCAAGGGCGAAGACATCACCATCTACGGTGATGGGAAACAGACCCGGTCGTTCTGCTATGCCACCGACCTCATCGAAGGCTGGATGCGCCTGATGGCCACCGGCGACGACGTGACCGGCCCCATCAACCTCGGCAACCCCGGCGAATTCACCATGATCGAGCTGGCGGAAAACGTGATCGAACTGACCGGATCTAAATCCACGCTCGTCTTCGAACCCCTCCCCGCCGATGATCCCAAGCAACGCAAACCCGACATCACGCTTGCCAAGAAAAAGCTCGGCTGGGAACCCACGGTCCCGCTACGGGAAGGATTGGCCAAGACGATTGAATATTTCGACGGCCTACTTAAACAGGCGAAATAGGCCACCACGGCCTCACCAAGAGAAAAACCCATGAAAATATTTGTTCCAGGAAGAATCTGCCTGTTTGGGGAACATTCAGATTGGGCGGGCGGATACCGACGGGTCAATGCAGATATTGAAAAGGGCTACGCCTTGATTGTGGGCACCAACCAGGGCATCCATGCCGAAGTCAAGCCGCACCCCGACAAGTTGATCCTGTACACCACGCTCGAAGATGGAACCCATAAAGGGCCCTATGAAATCCCGATGACGAGAGAGGCGCTTCTGGCCGAAGCGCTAAACGGCGGCTTCACCAGCTATGCCGCTGGCGTGGCCTATCAGATCCTCACCCACTATCGCGTGCGCGGCCTAGAGATCGACAACTACCAGACCGATCTCCCCGTCCAAAAAGGACTCTCCTCCTCCGCAGCAATCTGCGTGCTGGTCGCCCGCGCCTTCAACCGCATCTACGACCTCAAAATGACGATCCGCGGCGAAATGGAATATGCATACACCGGCGAAATCACCACCCCCTCGCGCTGCGGTCGCCTTGACCAAGGTTGCGCCTACGGCAACCGCCCTGTCATGATGACCTTCGACGGTGACCGGCTCGATGTGCAGGAACTCAGCGTACCCAAAACCCTCCACTACGTGATTGTGGATCTCAAGGCGTTCAAGGACACGAAAGAGATCCTCGCCAAGCTCAACCAGTGCTACCCCTTCGCCAACGACCCCGCCCAGCAAAAGGTTCAGGACTACCTCGGCACCATCAATGCCGACATCAACCAACGCGCCACCGAGGCCATCCACACGGGCGACACCGCCGCACTTGGCGCACTCATGGACGAGGCACAGGAAAAGTTCGACGAATATCTCCAACCCCTCTGCCCCTCCCAGCTTACCGCTCCCGTGCTTCACCAACTTTTGGCCTACGAACCGATCCAGCCCTACATCCTTGGCGGAAAGGGCGTGGGCTCGCAAGGCGACGGCTCCGCACAGTTCCTCGTCAAAGACGCATCCGCCCAGGATCAGCTCATCGAAATCATCGAACGCGATCTCCAGATGTCATGCATGAAACTCGACATCGACTCCGTCACCCCTCTGCGCAAAGCCATCATTCCCGCCGCCGGCTTTGGCACCCGTCTCTTCCCCGCCACGAAGACCCTCAAGAAGGAAATGTTTCCCATCGTTGGAAAAGATGGCCGCACCAAGCCCGTCATCATGGCGATTGTTGAAGAGGCGATGGACTCCGGCATCGAAGAGATTGCCCTCGTTATCCAAGAAGCCGACCGCGCTCTGTTTGAGAGTTTTTTCCACCAGCGCCTACCCATCGAACACTATAACAAACTCTCCAAAGACGACCAAAGATATACCCAGCGCATCATGGATATCGGTAGCCGGATCACGCTCCTTATTCAAGAGACCCAGGATGGCTTTGGACATGCCG
>JAOZKS010000155.1 GCA_029935255.1 Pontiella sp. | reverse complement strand
TCGAGTCGGCTCAATGGCTTGCGGAGCTCTTCGGCGGCCTTCCGGCCGGCGGGGATAATGGCGTCTGCTTTGTGGAATTGGGTGGCTGATGCATTGGGAAGGTCGGGAGAAATCACAAGATCAGCCAATGCGAGCTGTTTCTTCTGATCGGGGCGTTGCATGATGGCGTAGGTGCGCCCGACGACATCGCCGAGGGAATGGTAATCGCTGGCCTTGCTTTTGTCGGCAGCGGTGGCCCCCACGTCGACGGCAATGATAATGTCGGCCCCCATTCCCTTGATGACCGACACCGGAATGTTGTTAAGGATGCCGCCGTCCACCAGCACCATGCCATTCATGCGAACCGGGGTGAAGGCTCCTGGTACGGCCATGCTGGCGCGCATGGCGACGGCGAGGTTGCCCGACTTTAGTTCAATCGAAGTGCCGCTGACCAAGTCGGTGGCGACGGCGCGGTAGGGGATGTTTAGCCGATCGAAATCGGTGATCCCGACACTGTTGATCGTGAAGTTTTCGAGTACATTATTGAGTTTCTGGCCGTAGGCCATGCCCGGCGAAAATAAGATTTCCAAATCCTTGAGGCCAAGTTCCATGCCCATGAAGCGCTTGTCGTCGAGCTTTCTGCGATAGTCCAGAAATTGGTGCGATGATTGGTCTTTGAGCACCTCCCACCAATCCAGCGCGGCAAACTGCTGCTCGATTTCATCCGGCGACATGCCCGAGGCATACATTCCTGCAACGATAGCGCCCATGCTCGTTCCGCCAATGTAGTCGATCGGGATTTGCATTTCCTCTAACACCTGCAATACACCAACATGTGCAAATCCCAGTGCACCGCCACCTCCAAGAACCAGTCCGATTTTAGGGCGCTCTGCCTCGGCAGAAAGGGCGGGCGACGGGGATAGGGGGAGAAGAAGTAGCAAGGTAAGTAATCGTTTGGTCATAGGGTCGATTTTAGACTTAGAAGAGTTGTTTCAACGAATAGAAAAGTGAATCATTCAGGTATGAAAACAATCGGTGAAATCGGAGAGCACGAAGCGATTAGACGTTTGACCGCCAAGCTCGGTACGCATCCCTTCCTGCGCACCGGCGCAGGCGATGACTGCGCCGTGGTGGCCGTTCCGGGAACCGGAATCGATCAGGTTTTCACGACCGATCCCATCATTGAAAATATCCATTTCAAAAGCATGGAAGAGCCGGGGCGGATCGGTAATAAAGCGGGCGGGCGGGTACTTAGCGACATTGCCGCGATGGGCGCGCAGCCGCAATGGTTGCTGGTCAATGTGGTTGCGCCACCGGAGCAGGATTTTCAAGCCGTGGAAGAAATCTATGCGGGTCTTAACGCGCTATGTAACCGTTTCGGCACAACCCTCATCGGCGGCGATCTGGCGCAGGGGCCTTGCCTTGAACTTCACGTTTTTGGAACGGGTACCGTTCCGGCCGGAAAGGCTTTGCTGCGTTCCGGTGCAACCTGTGGCGATTGCATTTTTGTGACGGGCTCGCTTGGGAACAGTATCAAGGGGAAACATCTCGATTTTGTGCCGCGTGTGGAGGAGGGAACCTTCCTGCGTGAAACCGGGTGGGTGACCGCAATGATGGATATCAGCGATGGACTGGCGACCGATCTGCGGCATATTTTAAAACAAAGCGGAGTCGGGGCCGTGTTGGATGCGGGAACCATTCCAAGGGCGGGGACGCTGAATCAAGCGCTCTACGATGGTGAGGACTTCGAGTTGCTCTTGACCGCGTCCGCAGAACACGCAGATGCCTTGCGTTTGCAGTGGGCGGAACGATTTAATACGGAACTTTTTCGGATTGGAAGAATCACGGATCGGTCGGATGAATTGGTTCTTGAACAGGAGAATGGCCTTTTAGAGGTGTTGAAGCAGAAGGCTTTTGAGCATTTTTCAGAAAAATAAACGGAGACGTGAATGAGTGAATTGAAAGAGCGAATTGAAAAAGGCTTGCGCAAACTGCAACTGGCCAATCTATCGACGATTACACAAGAGGGGTTGCCGTGGACCCGATATGTGATGGTTTCAGGCGATGCCGACCTAACCTTGCGTAGTGCGACCTTGATTACTGCGCGAAAAGTGGAGCAGATTAGAAATAATCCTGAAGTGCATGTGACGTGCGGGGTGTTGAACCCTATGGAGATGAGTGTCTACTATCAGATTCAGGCACAGGCGGAAATTGTTACTGATGCCGATGAAAAGTCCGCGTTCTGGAATCCGTCGCTCGAACCGATCTTCTCGGGGCCGGACGATCCAAACTATGCGGTGGTCGTCATCAAACCCTACCGGGTCGAAGTCTGCACGCCGCCCGAAATGACACCGGAAGTTCTTGAGGTTTCCTAGCGGGAATCCTCCTTTTTCCGGAGGGCAAAGAGTAGGTATTTTCAACGGCTGGAACTTGTATTCCAGCCGTTTTCATGGATACTAGCTCCTTTGATTTTTTCACGAACGATATAAACGATTGGGAATAACAATGGCGCAAGACAACAGGTCTTTTGAATCTACACTTCACGATATTGTATACAGTATTGATACAGGCACCGGGCTGAAGATCATCCGGGTTTCACTATATATCCTCTTTCTGTTGATTATCGTAATGCTCTATACCGCGACGCAATTCCGGGGACTGAACCAGGAAGAGGCGATGGATTATGCCCAGCTCGGGCGTAATATTTCAGTGAGCGACGGTTTGGTCACCAAGTGTGTCCGCCCAGTCAGCATGTGGGCGATGAGTGAGCGAAACCCCGGAAGAAACTCCCAAATTGGAGGCCATCCCGATCTATTCCATCCGCCTGCCTATCCCGCTCTCCTTGCGGTGGGCTTTAAGTTTTTCGAACTCGTAGGGGTTGATTCATTTGCAATTCCCGAAGGAAGCCGCTCATCCACCATACCGGCCGAACAGTGGGTGATTCTCCCTTTAAACCATCTGTTCTGTATTCTTACGGGATGGATTGTTTTCTCGCTGGGGAAACGCTTGTTTTCCCGTGAAATCGGATTTCTGGGAATGACCATCTACTACCTGAGCAATCTGGTGTGGAGCGATAGCATTACGGGGCTCAACATCTCCATGGCCGGTTTCTTCGTCGCCGCATCATTCCACGCCATGGTGGTATCCATGCTGAACCGCCGCGACAATCCTTCGATGGCGGCCTGGGCCTTTCCCTTCGTGTTTTCGATCATCTTTGCGGCCATTGCCTTTCTCACGCGCTACATTGCGATCGCTGCGGTTCCCGGCATTGCACTGTTTGCCTGGTTGATGAGCGGTCGCTTCCGGGGCGGCACAAGATATGCCGTGGTTTATGTGGGGCTCTTTTTGGTGATGGTGTCGCCGTGGCTCTACCGGAATGTAAAAGTCAGCGGTAATCCCATGGGCATGGCCGTTCACTCCGCGCTGGTCGATACCGCCAAATATCCAGATCAGGCTTTTTCGAGAGAGCTTCATCCCGAATTTAGTTTTGGCCAGTTTACCGCTGAAATGAAAAAAAAGTGGGTCACTAATTATTCGGACAAGTATGATGCCGTGATTCCCGGATTGGGTGGGGGTGTTTTAATGGCCTTATTCCTCACCACGTTCTTCTATCATTTTGTTCGACCTCAGGTGAACTATCTTCGCTGGGGCCTCGGGTTGTCATTGATACTGACTTTGGTGATTGCGGGTTTCTTTTCCGAGTCGTCGATTCAGATGCTCCATGTGTTCTGGCCCTTTATTATTCTCTACGGCATGGCGTTTTTCTATATCCTCATCGACCGACTGGATCTTGGGGTTCGATTATACAATCAGGGGCTCAAGTGCTTGATCGTTGCGCTTTCGGCCATTCCGCTTCTGTTGACGATCCTTCCTCCACATGGCAACCATCCCTATCCTCCCTATTTCGCGCCCATTATCAGCCAGGTTTCCACCATGCTCACCGAGCGCGAGGTCATGTGCACCGATATGCCCTGGGCAACGGCGTGGTATGGTGATCGGGTGTCGATCCTGCTTCCCAAGAATGTGGATGATTTCTACGAAATCAACGACGAGAAGCAATATATCAGCGGGATGTATATTACCACCATTACCAAGAACAAACCGTTTGTAAGGCAACTGCTCGACGGTCCGGAAAAAAGCTGGCTTCCGATCATCAGCGGCCGTACACCGCCCGACTTCCCGCTGAAACAAGGGGTGGCGCTTAATCGTCAGGACCAGATTTTTCTTTCCGACCGCGATCGCTGGTCGGGTACGGGTTCCGAAGCACGGGAATAGGAGAATTCCATGCGCATTGTTTTCATGGGGGCTGCCGGGCTGGCCGTTCCTTCACTCGAAGCCATACTAACGCGCGGATCGGATGAAGTCGTGGGGGTGGTTTCCCAACCCGATCGGCCGGCAGGACGCAAGCGCATTCCTGCTCCGTGTCCTCTCAAGGCCTTTGCTGAAACACAGGGGCTAAACGTTCTGGCTCCGGAAAAAATCAGTGCGCCGGAAGTCGTTGAAGAACTGGCGGCCCTAAAGCCCGATCTCTTTGTTGTGGTAGCCTACGGACAATACATTCCCTCGTGCGTGATTGATTTGGCCGAACATGAAGCCATCAACCTACACCCCTCCCTGCTTCCGAAATACCGCGGCTCCGCGCCGATCCAATGGGCGGTTTCCAATGGAGATCGTGAAACCGGCGTCAGCATCATCTATGTTGCGAAAAAAATGGATGCAGGCGATATTCTCCGGCAGGAAACCTATCCGATCGCTGATAACGTCACCTCGGGTGAGCTGCACGATACCTTGGCTGTTTTGGGTGCCGACCTGCTGCTTAAAGCGATGGATGATATCCGGAATGGAATCGTTGTGCGCAGAGTACAGGACGAGTCGAAGGTTATAGAGGTTCGAAAGTTAGTGAAGGAAGATGGAGAAATCGACTGGTCGGAATCGGCCGAAACCATCCGCAACCGTATCCGAGCCTTCAATCCCTGGCCGGGCAGCACCTGTAAACTTCCCAACGGTGAACGTTTGAAGATCTGGCATGCTGATTTGGAAGAAAGGGAGGGGGCTCCCGGGGAAGTACTCGACGGTCGGCTCTTGGTGGCTACCGGTGAGGGGGCTTTGCGGTTGACCGAAATTCAGCCCAGCGGGAAAAAACGCATGCCTGCCGAGGCGTACCTCAATGGCCATCCTCTTGTGCCGGGCTCTCTCCTGACCTAAAAAAAGTTCCAACCATTGGAAACCGCATCCTCGATGGTTTCCAACCGTTGGAACTAAAAAAAGCAAGGCCGAAACCTACGGTCTCAGCCCTGAAATTGATCAGGCAATCAGTGCCTATTTCTTTTTATGGCGATCCGCGCGACGACGCTTGCGACGTTTATGGTTCGACATTTTTTTCTTACGCCATTTCTTAATGGTACCCATGTTTTCTCCTGATTTCTTCTAAAAGGCGGTTAATTTACTTAAGCCACCACTTTATTCAAGTTAATTTCAATGATTCCTTCTGCCCCGTTTTCTTTCAGTTCCGGAATGATCTCCCGAACCACGGACTCGTCGACAACGGTTTCAATGGCAAACCACCCCGTATCGGTCAACTGGTTCACCGTAGGCGAATGCAGTGCAGGCAACAGGGACTTAACCTTCTCCAGGTTATCTCCATCAACGTTAAGCTTGAGCAATACCTTGTCTTCCGCATCCAGCGCGGCCTTTAGAAGCAAGGAAATCTTTTCAAGTTTAATGCGTTTCCAGTCGTCCGCCCATGCATCCTTGGCGCAGAAAAATTTGGGATATGATTCCATCAGTGTTTCGACAATCCGAAGATTATTGGCCCGTAGTGAGCTGCCTGTTTCGGTAATATCGACAATCGCATCCACAAAATCAGGCACCTTCACTTCGGTGGCTCCCCATGAAAATTCGACTTCGGCTTTTACGCCGTTTTTCTCAAGCCAGCGCTCAACAATGCCGACGCCCTCTGTGGCAATTTTTTTACCTTCAAGGTCTTTGACGGAATGGATGTCGGAATCGTTTGGAACAGCCAATACCCAGCGAACGGGGCGCTTGCTTTGCTTTGAATAAACCAGACTGCAAAGATCCACCACATCGGAGCCATTGGCTTCGATCCAGTCGAGGCCGGTGATGCCCGCATCGAGCATGCCATGCTCCACATAGCGACTCATTTCCTGTGAGCGCAGGATGCGGATTTCAATCTCTTCGTCATCAATGGCGGGGAAGTATGACCGCGATCCACCTTTGATGGTAAACCCCGCTTTCTTGAACAAGGCGTAGGTTGATTCCTGCAGGCTGCCTTTCGGCAAGCCAATTACGATTTTCTTCATAAATCCTTTTCCTTATTTGTTTTGGAAAAAGCGGAATATAGAGGATGAAACGCAGGCGTCCAATACCTGATTTGAAAAAAGTTGCAGTTTATTAGAAGATAGAGGAAATACGCTTTACCAACCGTCAGGAAAGAGATACTCCTATAAGGTATTTTTCTGGCACCCGTGGCGCAATTGGATAGCGCATTTGGCTTCGAACCAAAGGGTTGGGAGTTCGAATCTCTCCGGGTGCGCCACTGTATACATTGACTATTATTTAGGCTCTTCGAATATTTTTATGGTTCTCCGTAGATTTTTATGGGCCTTCTG
>JAOZKS010000154.1 GCA_029935255.1 Pontiella sp. | reverse complement strand
AGTCCGGAAGTCTGCCATCGCCAGCTGGGTGCTTGCGAGGGTGCAGAGTAAGAGTCGTTTTGAATTCATGGATGGCCTTTGTTTTTTGTGATGCTAAGTAAGGTATATAACCGCAGTATTGGATGCCAGCTGATCTTTCGTGCGAGTTGTCTCAAATTAAATGACACCGAAGCGTCCGATAGGGCGCGGGAGGAAAGGATCCGTTTCCCCTTCAGGTTCCAGTGCATGGAACTTAAGTTGATGAATCCATCCTCCCTCCCGCAAAAACAGAAATCTCCTGATCAATGATGGGTTGTGTGGCATCAACTTTTACCATAGGGTTGTTTCTGAGAAAGGAGAGGTCTCTATTATGCTCAGTAGGAGAGTGTTCGTATGTATGCAGTTGTTGCTGTTCTGTATCGTCCGATTTTCCTTTTCTCAAGAAACCAACCAACAGCAGAAGCTTCTCGCTTTCGAACCGGGCGAAAAATTAACGTATAGCCTCGGGTGGCAGTTTATCGTCGTGGGGCATGCCACGCTGGAAGTCCTGCCGGACGAAGAGATCGATGGCCGACCCGCCCGAAGTTTCATGATGACGGCGAAGACCGGAAGGGTGGTCAGTAGTGTTTTCAAGGTGAACGACTCGCTTTCATCCCTCGCTGAATACGATGTGAGCCGTTCGCTGGGCTATGCCAAGATCCAGCGCGAAGGTAAAACCAAGCGCGATGTTTCGGTGGAGTTTGACTGGGAAAACCTGAATGCGCTCTACACCGAAACCCTCGGCGGAGACAGCCGTGTCACTCCCGTTCTTGAAAACACCCTCGACCCGCTTTCGGCCTTTTATTTTATCCGCACGCAAGAGTTCGATGTCGGTGATGTTATCAAAGGCCCCATGACCGATGGCAAGCGCTGCAAGGAGGCGGAAATTAAGGTGGTTTCCCGGGAGCGGATCAAGGTGAACGGGAAAAAGTACGATACCCTCAAGCTGGAACCTAGTCTCAAGGATGTTGGGGGAGTGTTTGAAAAAAGCAAGGATGCGACCATGGCGATCTGGGTGACCGACGACCATCGCCATATTCCTGTGAAGATGAAGAGCAAGGTGGCCGTTGGCAGCTTCGTGGCGGAACTTGAACACAAATAACGGAGAGCGAGATAAAAATGAGTAAATACATCTTAATGGGTTGTTTGGCGTTCATGCTGGGGGGGTGCGCGAGTTATAACAAAAAGTTCAAGAAGGGAACGGTGGCCAATGTCGGATTCTTTGCCGATAGCACGGTCACTATGATGAGCAATCTCAATTTGCAGATGGGACGGAAGGAAACCCTGCTGACCCGCCGGTTTTTTTCTGTGGATGAGCCGGAAGAACTGCGGGTCATTGAATTGGATGATGCCTTCCAGTCGACGATCAAGGGCCTGGTCAAATATTCGATCAAAATTGTGAATATCGCCGAATCGGCCAGTACCGAGGAGGAGATGATCGCGAAATATGCCGATTATCTAACCCAATATAAGGAGATGCTGACCGAGCGTGATTTATTCGATGCCGAGAGTTTTGACCAAACGATTGAGAAGGTCAGGGAACAAGAAAAGTTTTTGGATGCCTTGCGTGCTGGTCAGGCCTTGTTGAATGCGGTTGCCATGGATGCCATTCTGAATGTTGAGGAGTTGATCGGTGCGATTGATCTGCTGGTCGAAAAGGTGGATCTAAAAATCGATGAGGAATATGAAGAGGTGATTCGTTATCGGAAGATTCTGGAGGATGAAAAGTCGGAGATCCTGCGGGCCTTTGCACTTATCTATGCGGCCTACAAGGCGGACGAACCCGAACTCAGCGCGTTGCGTGAAAGCGGCGTGATCTGGATGCCCGAGATTATCCCTGAAGGCACCCCAACCTGTGAAGAACTGAAAATCATAGGGGAGCATCTGGAAGCCCGGTTGGAAGCCATGCATCGGGTCTCTCAGGAAGTCGAACCGGATTGGAACGACTATCTCGCTACGCAAAAGGAACTCCGAACGGTATCCAATCGAATCGCGATCATGATTAAGCAAACACAGATCATGATGCTCACCTGGGTGCGGGCCCATCAGAAAATGGCGGCCGGGACGGTCGATCCCGCCGATTGGTTTGATATCGGAGAATCCACCAAGAATCTGCTGAAAGCTGCGCCGGGCGCGATTCTGTAGTATCGAGACCGGGCGCGGTGTTCGGAGCAATGGTGTTTGTGAAAATCCACATGTAGGAAAAAAGAAATGAGAATGAGAATGAGTATTAATCGCTGGAGCATTTCTATACTTTTAACGACTGGGGTCTTGTTTTTAGCGGGGTGCTCCAACTGGGATGGATATGCCGGGGTTGAGAATACGTGGAGGAGTCTGGATGTTCCGGTGTGGGAGCCCGGCGTTACAACGGCATCGGACGTGACCGCATTGCTGGGGCCACCTTCGCAGCTGATTGCCCTGCATGACGAGACGGTCTTCTACTACATGCGCGAAGGTAAAGACGGCAAAGCGCTCATGCTCTTTGTCTGGAACACGGGAACACAGACCGCAACGTATGACCGAGCCATATTTTTCTTTGATAAAAAAGGCCTTCTTCGGAAATATTCCTACAGCCCGGAAGTACTTCCCTATGAACCTGAAGAAGAAAAATGACGATCATTCGGCAACTACCAACCTTTCTGGTTGCCGCGTCCCTGCTGACGGGGAGCGGATGCGCACTGACGCGGAAAAAGTTAAATCCAAATCTAGCGTTTCCGAAGCAACTCTACCAGAATGGCATTACGCACAGCGATGATGTGCTGGACGAGCTGGGGCCGCCGCTGAAAATGACGGCCATGCCGCATGGGTATGCCTTTATGTACGAATCATTATATACCAAAGAACTTCAGCTTGGTTTCGGGCTGCCTATTCCGGTGATTAAGTGGTTTAAGTTTGTGGTGGCTTTGGCGGATTATGATCACAAGGTGTTAATTTATCAATTTGACGATGACCACCGATTGGTTTGTTCGGGAGGGAATGAGACGAGCTTTGATCTGGGAAACTCCACGGCCATACAACCGATTATTACGTATCAGCCGATGTTTGATACCTCGGATGTTGAAAATGAAGTCGTGTCTTTTGTGGAATGGCCTGCATTTTGTCTCATGCCGCTTGCGCAAACGCTCAACCGCGCGCAGAGTCTTGATACCGGAACGGTCGGTTTGGAGCAGCGAGGAACCGCGCCGCAGGCTGGGCAGCGTTCTTCGGAAATGCATAAGTAATCCATGTTTTAGGCTTTTGGACCAGAAGCATTCCAAGGCTCGGTTGTGCTATCTGGGTTGTGAAATGAAATTGAAAACACCAACCGATACTCTGACTTCCCCGCCAAAAAAAAGAAGGGCGCGGGGAAAGCCGGGCTTTACTTTCCAGGTTGTGCTCGGCGTGGTGCTCGGCATTTTTACCGGGCTGTTTTTTGGCGAGGCAATTGCGGGGATTGGTGTGATCGGCACGGCGTATGTCCGGTTGTTGCAGATGACCATCCTTCCTTATATCATGGTTTCGCTGATCCACGGTTTTGGCGGGTTGACCCGCGAACAGGCCGTTAAAGTGGCTCCCCGTCTCGCGATGGTAATGTTCGTGTTCTGGGTGGTCGGCTTGGCCTTGGTGATGGCTATGCCTTCGGTATTCCCGGATCGGCAAAGCGCAACCTTTTTCAATCCGTCGGTGCTTGAGGTTCCGGTTAGGCCGTCGCTGGTCGATATGTTTATTCCAGCCAATCCGTTCGAGGCATTGGCGGCAGGAACCATTCCTGCGGTGGTGCTGTTTAGCATTCTGTTTGGCGTGGCACTGATGGGGCTGCAGGGCAAGGAGGGCTTGCTTCGCAATCTGGATCTGGTGACTCAGGCTTTAACGCGTGTGACGATGATGGTGGTGAAGATTACACCCATTGGGGTCTTTGCCATGACCGCTGCCGCGGCTGGCACGATGGATGTCTCGGAGTTTGCACGCCTGCAGGTTTATTTCACAACCTATATCGGTGGGTGCCTTTTTCTAACCTTTGTGGCATTCCCGTTGCTGCTCACCACTTGTACGCCTTTTCGGTACGGCCAGCTTTTCAAGCAGTTCAGTGCGGCGCTGGTGATGGCGTTCACCACCGGGAGCCTGTTTGTTGTGCTTCCGTTGTTGATGGAGCAGACCAAGGATCTTTTTTTGAGCGAACAGGAGCTGGAAGAGGGGGAGGAGTATGTTGATATCCTCGTTCCGATTGCCTTTAATTTTCCAAACATGGGAAAACTTATTGCCCTGCTGTTTGTGTTGTTCGGAGCCTGGTTTGTGGGCTCGCCTATTGCCTCGGCAACCTATCCGGAATTTCTGGCCACCGGATGGGTGACGTTTTTTGGCGGGATTGATCTGGCACTGCCTTTTATGCTGTCGTTGATGGGGTTGCCAGGGGATCTATTTAATATCTACGCCGTCAGCGGGGTGATCAATGGGCGCTTTGCAACCTTGCTGGCCTGCATGGAGCTCATTTCGATTACGCTGATCACCGGGGCCTGGCTAGCCCGTCCGGGCGGTCTTCGGATACGGTTGCGCGATCTGCTCTCCCGCGCAGCGACCGTTTTGGTGTTGGCATTGCTCCTGTTGATTTCCATGCGACTAATGCTGGAACAGGTGGTGCCAAGCGTGGACGATCATGCAGAGCAACTGGCATCCATGGATCTGCCGTTCCGGCCGGATATGACCGTGGCCGAGCCGGGGAGTGATCTCCCCGCCAGCAGAGATTCTGTGTTCCGCCTATTTCGAGGAGATGAATCCAGTCATTTGCGGGTGGGATATATTCCAGAGAATCTGCCGTTCTCTTATTTCAACAAGGAAATGCACTTGGTGGGCTATGACATTGAGTTGGTCTGTCGCCTGGCCCGCGACCTAAAGCTGACGCTGGAGTTTTATCCAACCTCTACAGAGGGGATGGCGGAACTGCTGAAAGAGAATCGGTTGGATCTGGTGGTCTCCGGCATCACGTTGAGTGAATCGCAGATCAAGGAGTTGGGGTTCAGCGAACCCTATCAGGAACTGGTACTGGGCGCCATTGTCAGTAAGGAAATGAAGGAGCAGCTTGATGAAGCGGATGAGCAGGAGATCAGGCATTCGGAACTGAAGATTGCGATGGTCAGGCCGAACCCCTATCAGGATGCGTTTCGGGCAGCCCTGCCGGAAGCCCGGCTGATGCCCATTGACGGCTACCGGACTTTCTATGAAGCCGATGAGGGGGCCTATGATCTGCTGCTGACAAGTATGGAAGCCGGCTCCGCCTGGAATATGCTCTACCCCGGCTATGCCACCATTCTGATCAAAGGCGGAACGCTGAAAAAAGAGATGGTGTTTGCCTGCAACCCGGAAAATATGGAGCTGATTCGCTACGTGAACGACTGGCTGCGTCTGCAGCAAAGCAAAGGCACCATGGATGCCTTGTATGACTATTGGTTCCGCGGGGAACCCCGTTCTTCGGAAGAAAAACCGCCCCGCTGGTGCGTTCTGCGCAACGTCCTCGGCTGGATAGAATAACCTGTTGTAGTTTCTTTCAACCTTTGGAAGCTTCAGTGACGCTCTTGGACTTCAATACATCCACAACGCCGTACTGAACCCGGCATTAAGAATCTCTGAGTAACTGTAAGTGCAAGTTTTTATTGTTCTGTAGGACTATAAGAGTACGATTCAGGCGTGAAAGCGATCATGAAGATTTATTATGACGGTCGCGAATTATCGAGAGGAAAAATCCGTCATGGAAGTTCTGGTCTATAAGCCGAAAGGGCAGGCGGCCCGCCTGTCCGGATTTACAAGAACGCATTATAAAACCCTAACCCCATAAGGAGGTTCGTCATGAGGACGACGCGCATAGCAATACTGAGTACATTATTGGTGGCGGGAACCGCCCAAGCCAGTCTCGAAAGCAAGACATGGCCGGCATCGGACAAGGCCACGCAGTTTGTGAAAGACACGATTGTGATCGGGTTTTTTGCAACGCCGTATGGTGCGGGGTGGACGGAGCCCGATCATCTGCACGACTATCTGCACCGCTCCCGCGCTGCCGGGATTACAGGGCATGATGCAACACTTGCTGCCGCGAGTTGTACGTGGGATGAATATTTGAACGAGTTGCAAATCTGGCGCAACACCATGGCGGAAACGCCCGGTAAATATATCTTCGTTCGTAGCATCCGCGATATTGAAGCTGCACATATTCAGGGAAAAACCGCGATGATCTGGAACTCCCAAACCTCGACGATTATTGATGGGGATCTGAAAAAAGTGGCCCTCCTCAAAGAGCTCGGAATCGCCAGTATTATTCTTTCCTACAATGATATGTTCCGCGCCGGGTCTGGTTCTCTGGCGGAATTCAATGGCGTGAAAGTGGGTTTGACCAGCTGGGGCGAATCGATCCTCCACGAAATGGTAAAGCATGGAATCGTGGTAGACCTGAGTCACATGGGGCCTAAAACAACAAACGAGATCATGGATCTCATGGATAAGGATTATCCGGGCATTCCCTATGTTTTCACGCACTCCCTGCCGATCGGTCTCTATAAAAACGAGCCCGCCGCAACGCCGCGCGGATGCTACCGCAATATTACCGACGAGGAAGCGATCCGCGCCGCGAAGTCCG
>JAOZKS010000153.1 GCA_029935255.1 Pontiella sp. | reverse complement strand
TTAGCAATATTCTCCACAAGCTAGAAACAAAGGGGTTGCTCGACAATACACTCGTAATTCTCACGTCCGACAACGGCGGATTAGGACTTAGCGAAGCGGATAGCGGTCATAATCCCAACGAAGGGTTGCGCGGCTACAAGGCCTCCATCTGGGAAGGCGGCCATAGCGTTCCTTTATTTGTAAAATGGGGCGACCGGATTTCCGCTGGGTCATATGATCCGGTGGTGGGTATTCATGACCTCTACGCCACCCTCGCCCAGCTCGTCGGCAAACAGCAGGGCGAATCCCAGGGACTGGATGCGGTGAGCCTGCTTTCGGTCTTACTACAAGGGAACACTGCCCCGGTCCGCGACAATTTACTTTTCATCGGCAACAGCATCGGTACGGATCCGTTTGCATTCAATGGCCGTGCGTTGCGGGAGGGTAGCTACAAGTTGATCTGGGACAAAAACAGCAATGCGCCTCTCTACCTCTACAACCTTGCTACCGATCCGACCGAGTCGATCGACCTGCTCGGCGAGCTGGCGCAGACTCGGCGAGTGGCGCGTATGACTGCCAGGATGAACGAATATGTTGCGCTTGTCGCAGACCCCACTCGCTATCTGTCGGGACGTAGCGAGCCGCTTCCTCCGCTCCGCGACCTCAACGAAAACGGAATGGACGATGACTGGGAAGTTGCATATTTTGGCAGTACCAACGCCGCCAACGGCGGGGCATACGATGATTGGGACGGCGACAAGATCAACAACCTGCTCGAATTCGCCTTCGGCTCCGACCCGACCGTTATCGACGATCCCGCCACGGTTTTCCCAAGTTACAGTATTTCCAGCGAAACGTTCGAATATGTCTATCGCCGCCGTCAGGATGCCGCCTCGCGCAATCTACATTACACGAATGAACAGACCCCCGATCTGCTGTCCGGTCTTTGGTCCATCGACGGGCTGGTGGAAGTGGGAAGCGAATTCATCGATGCCGAAATACAATCCATTACCAACCACTATCCAATGGCCGGAACGACCAACCACTTCTTCCGCCTGACCGTGGAAGGATTGTAGCCCTCCATCAGAAACCGGGTGCGGTAGCCCGCAACCGAAGCTACGCGCTTTTCTCCGTTGATTTGCGTTCGGTCAGCGAGGTGGTGACCGTGATGGTGGAGGGGTTGTACTTTTTCTGGTCGATGCGCCGGATGGCCAGATTGGTTGCTTCATAGCCGATATCCTGCATCGGCACGTGAATGGAGGTTAGGCCTGCATAGAGGGCGAGTTCTGTGTCATCGAACCCAACCACAAGCATGTCTTCGGGGACGGTTTTCCCTTTGGCCTTCAGTGCTTCGATGGCGCCAAGCGCCATGCGGTCGTTGAAGGCAAAGATCGCCTGGGGCAGGGGGCTTCCTGAATCGAGGAACTCGGTCATGTGCTGGATGCCGCCTTCGTAGGTGAAGAAGCTTTCAAGGATGGTTGCCTCCGAAAAATCCTTGCCCGCATCTTCGTAAGCCATTTTTGCTCCGTTCAGGCGTTGGGTACTGTCGAAGTTGTCGGAGGGTCCGGTGAGCAGTAGAATGTCGCTGATTCCTTTTTTAAACAGGTGGGTGATCGCGGCGGCCGCGCCGTTGGTATTATCGATCCCGACGACGTCGAACGAGGCGCTGGTTTCGGCGCTGTGCCCAATCATGACGATCGGAACAGCATTGTTGACGAGGGTTTTGACCTGCCGGTCGGATAGGTCGTTGTTGATCATGACGATGGAATCGGTGCGACCCCGGGCGGCCAGCGATTGGATCGTATGTTTGAGTCCGGTCTTGTCGTGGTAAAAGGCCGTGAGCAGATGGAGATTGGCTTCCTTGGCCGCGTTGTCGATGCCGCGCAGCACTTGTACGTAGAAGCCGTTATCGATTTCGGGGAAGATCACGCCAATGGTGTCGGACTTTTTCCCGGCGAGCATGCGGGCCGCTTGGTTGGGGTGGTAGTCAAGTTCCTTCATGGCATCCAGCACGATCTTGCGCGTTTTCTCGGTTACGGCCGTGCTTTCGTTGATTACGCGTGAAACCGTGGCGGTCGAAAGCCCGGTTTTTTTACAAACATCATATAGTGTGGCCATACCTCTAAACTCCTTGTACGCGAACATATAATTACTAACTTCGCCATGCTAAATGTAAGCGATCTGCAAAGCAAGCCAAGATAATGCTAGAAAAGCCTTGTTACTCGGTATGAATAATGGTTTCTTGGAATCGGATGCAAGCGGTTACATACGCATGAGAATGACAGGATGCCGAGGGAAGGCGGTGGCCTTCGTTTTTCTGGATTGAGAAATAATGGATTTGAATAAACATCATATTACGGCCAAATCGGATCGTCTTCCGATGGGACGGATTGTTGCCTACGGGTTGGGCGGTCTGATTCCCATTGCGCTCTTTAATATTGCCGGGCAGCTGATGGGGCTGATTGGCAATATCGGCCTGGGCTTGAGTGCGTTCTGGTTGGGGGTCATTATGATCATCCCCCGTCTATGGGATGCCGTATCCGACCCCTTGATGGGGCACATCAGCGACAACGCGCGCACACCTTGGGGGCGTCGCCGGCCCTTCATTTTGTTAGGTGGAATTGCCGTGGCGGTTAGCTTTGTGGTGATGTGGTGGATTCCCGATGGCGAAGGGGTCAAGAGGGTCTTCGATACCGAGGCTTCGTACAACTGGTTTCGTCTGGGCTACATCCTGATTTGGCTGCTTGTTTTTTTCACCGCCTGCACGATTTTTGAAATCCCGCACGGTGCCCTCGGCATGGAAATGTCGAAGGACACCCATGAGCGCACCCGCCTATTCAGCGCGAAAAGTTTTCTGGGCAACCTTTTTGCCATGGGTACACCCTGGTTGTTTTTCCTCGCGAATCTGGAGTTTTTCAAGGGACCCGGCGGCAACGAGGCCGATGGCATGCGCTGGGTATCGATGCTCATCGCCGTGGTGCTCATCCCGCTTTCGGTCTGGTGGTTCTTTGCCTGCAAGGAGCCGGATTTCGAATCGGTCAAAGCCCAGGAAAAATCCCCCTTCTGGGACAACATCAGGGTTACGTTCAAAAATCGCACGTTCCTTATTCTCGTGGGCATCTTTTTTGTTCTGGGCATGGGCTTTAACTTTGTCGGACTGCTCAACTACTATATTTCGATTTTTTACCTCTACGGTGGAGATAAAGTTGCTGCGGCACCGCTTATGGGGATCAACGGAACTATTTGGGCGATAACGGGCTTGCTTGCGGTCTTTCCGCTCAATTGGATGGACAAGCGTCTTGGGAAGCGTAACACCCTCGCGATTGCCATTCTTCTGATGTGCGGCGCGCAGCTTTCCAAGATCGTCTGCTACAACCCCGATCTTCCGTATCTCGTTATTATTCCCACCATCATGCTGTCGGCCGGCATGCTCATGTTCTTCACGCTCGGCCCCTCCATGCTGGGCGACATCTGCGACGAGGATGAACTGAAAACCGGCACGCGTTCAGATGGCAGCTACTATTCGATCTACTGGTGGTTTTTCAAGATGGGCACCGCATTTGCCAGTCTCGTGACGGGTAGCTTGATCTTGCTTTCCCAATTTGACCAAACGCAATCCGCCGCCGTCGACAAACTCGGAGGAAGCCTTTCCATCGTGCAAGCCGAGGTTGGTGCATGGGAACTTGAAGAGCAACCCTCCGATCTGGAATTGCGGACTTTAAGCATCAAAAAACAGCTCGACGGTAGTCTCGACGAAGTGGAGAAGCTTCGCACTCATTTCAAGGAGAGAATTGGCGAGGCACCTCGGTCCCGCGAGCATGTTGAAATGATCCTTGGGAAACTGGACGCCATTGAGCTGGGCATAAACGAGCTGAAAGCCAACCCGGCAATCTACCCGGAAGCGTTGTTCGAACAGTTGGAGAAACAAATTGAAGCAACGCTTCTTCTGGCGCGGCAATCCCCGGAAACACTGCTCCGGCTTCGCGTCATTGAAATCGCACTGCCGCTTGTGCTGAGTATTTTCTCCCTGTTTTTAACCTTCCGCTATCCCCTGACCGAGGAGCGGGTATACGAAATCAAAGCTGAACTGGAACGCTGCAGGGAGACCACTTCAAATGGCTGATGCATTAACGATGGATCGCGGGGTAGGCGCGATGAAACTAAACATGGGCGACCGCAACGATTTTGATCGGGTCGAGTTTGTGAATACGGCCGGACTCAAGGTTTCGCTCTATAAAAACGGCGGGACGCATAGCATCTATCTTGACGACCTAATGCTCGGCCAAATCGAAGGGCATCCGTTCCAGGGCGGACTCGACCGGGTCTACTTGCGGGAGCATGCGGCCGACGATATTAAGTCGTTTCCAATGTCCGGAACATCGGTTGGGTGTGCCTTTCATGAAAATGGAGCGGAATGGCGCCACGAGATAGACGGACTGGAGGCCACGATGCAGTTGATGCTGCATCCCGATCTTCCCATTCTTTATCGGGTGTGCCGCGCCAAAAACAACAGCTCCAAAACCGTCATGCTGGATTGGATGGCGGGGCAGGACATCGGCTTGGCCGCTCCGGGCGCACTCAAGAGCAACGAAGCCTATGTCTGCCAATATCTCGACCATAAAATTGCGATTCACCCCATGACCGGGAAAACGATATTCAGCCGCAACAACTTGATGGCCCCGCAACATCCGTTTGCCGCCAGCTTCTGTCTGCAAGGGGCCCGCTCGGCCTCCACCGATGGCTACCAGTTTTTTGGCACCTCGTCCAAGATGGATGGCGAACCCGCGGCAATCGGTTTCCAAACCTTGGAAGACCGGGTCAAGCAATATGAGTTTGCCTATGCGGCATTGCAGTCGCAGCGGATCGAACTCCAACCCTGCCAAAGCAGCGTGACGGTTTTTGCCCTGTATGTGCTTAATGAACATCCGCAGGTGTCCTCGCCCGACGATCTCGATTGGGTTGATGAAACGCTCAAGGCTGAACTTCCTGAACTGGGGCCTAAAGTTTCGGACGGCACCGTAAACGCATTCTTTTCACATGCACCGTTCCTCCCCGTTTTGCCCTTGGAAGATGCGGAGCTGAAGGACCTGTTCGAAGACGAATGGCGTCATGCGGAATATTCCGATCTGCACGAACTTCATTCCTTTTTCTGTGGTGAAGACACGCATGTTGTGCTCCCGGATAAAGAAGGGATCGTCGAACGCCCGCACGGCACCATCCTCAAATCGGCGCACGGCGCCGGATTGGACGACCAGGTGCTCAGCGTGACCTGTTATGGCTACGGCGCATTCGGCTCCCAGTTTTCGGTCGGCAACACTTCGTTCGGACGCTTTACCACCATCCTGCGCAATTCGCTGAACCTGGAGCGATCCAGCGGCATTCGGTTGTTCGCTAAAAGCTCCAATGGGTGGAACCAGCTGAGCTTTCCCTCGGTGTTTTCCATGGAGCGCGACCGCGTTCGGTGGATCTATAAAACCAAGGCCTGCTCCTTCGAGGTGATCGCCAAGGCCACCTCCGAAACCATCGAATATGCCGTCGTTTTAATCACGGGAAAACTGCCGGCCTTCCGTATGACGCTGGAAGTCTGCGGCGATGCCAACGAGTTCGATGCCGCGCCCGTCGTGGAATGGGACGAAGGCGAAAAGCAACTCACCATCATGCCGGTCGAAGGCTCGCTGCTGAAAAATAAATTTCCCGACAGTTGCCTCGTGGCCAAACTGGATGCCGCGGCCTGTACGGTCGGGGGTGCGGAACGGCTCAGCGGTTCAAGCGAACCCTATGTGGTGATCGACGTTCCGTCCGGTGAATTCACGCTGTCGATGACCGGGCACTACGAAGGCAAATCCGCAGCGGTGGGCCGCTTCGAAAAAACGATCGAACCAGACTGGGATTCGCTGATGGCCAGTTTTGGATTGAAGTCGGATTCTAGTGCGGCCGAAAAACTTTCCGATACCATCAAGTGGTATGCACACAATGCCATGATCCATTTTGCCGCGCCACGGGGGATGGAGCAATATGGCGGTGCCGCCTGGGGCACACGCGATGTTTGTCAAGGCCCGCTCGAATTTCTGCTGGCGCTCGGCCACGATCAGGTGGCTGCGGACCTGCTCTGCGAAACCTTTACCCACCAGTTTTCCGACACGGGAACCTGGCCGCAGTGGTTCATGTTCGATGGCTTCCGGGAAATTCAGCAGCATGAGTCGCACGGCGATATTGTCTTCTGGCCGATCAAGGCGCTGTGCGACTACATCGAAGCAACCGGCGATTTCGAGTTGCTGGAGAAACCGCTGCCCTATACGGATCCGGTGACCTTCGGACACACCGAAGAAACACCCCCCCTTCAGGATCACATCAAAAAAGCGGTCGATCATATCATCGCAAACTGCGTCGATGACACCGCGCTTCCAAGCTATGGCGATGGCGACTGGAACGATTCGCTGCAACCGGCCAACCAAACCATGAAAACGAACATGGTCAGTAGCTGGACGGTTGGTCTGGCCTATCAAGCGCTCAGCATGCTTTCCAAGGTTTGGAAAACGGCAGGATATTTGAAAGAAGCGAATGAGTTGTCGACCTTTCTCGAGCGCATGTTCAATGATTTCCAGACCTATATCCTCAAGGATGGCGTGGCGGCCGGGTTCGTTCTTTTCG
>JAOZKS010000152.1 GCA_029935255.1 Pontiella sp. | reverse complement strand
ACTATGTGGATGGGCGCATGAAAAAAATGACGAGTGACCAGCGAGGCCGGGTCGGTGGACTCTGGAAGGAAAAACAGCGGCTCGATCCTGATATGCCCAACCATGAAACCGCTCTCCAGATCAGCTTCCCGGGGCGAGTGCCCCAGATGTCTGAAATGCGATTCCCCGCTTACTCAATTTAGTTAGGGGATTCGACTTCGAGGTAATCGAGGAGGTCGGTGACGGTTTTGGTGTAGAAGTCGTCGGTCATAAGGCCGTTTTGGTAGAGCAGGCCGATTCGTTTGACGCGGCCGATGAGCTGTTTGCGGGATTTATCGTCTTTTTTGACTTCTTTATTTAAGTCGGAGAGGTCGGGTTCAGCGGGGAGCGGGATCAGCTTTTTGGTCGTCTTTTCAGAGCGGTAGGTAAGTAGTTCCTGTGAGGGGACGAGGTGTCGCCAGAGGAAGGCCTGCATCCAATCTTCGGAGGGGACGGCGTCGCGGGTAAGTTCCTGTCCGTCGATGGTGGCGGTTCCGGTGATGGTGATGGGGGCCGGGTTGGGAAGCCCCTGAGGTTTGCAGGTAATGAGGATTTGACTTTTCTCTTCTCCGGCGGGGATGGACGCTTTTTTCGAGGAGAATCCGGGGGTGTTGATCTGCAGGTTGATGGGGCCTTCATACCCATCTTTCCGGACGGCATAGACCTCGAGATTGGCTTTGTTGCCTTTCATATAGAGTCGGGAGGGGACGGTACGCAGCGCGAAATCAGGGCGCGGAGGACTCAGGCGAAGTCGGTAGGTGTAGGCTCTTCCGCCTTTTTGCGCGGTGTCGGAGAGTTGCAACTGGTAGGTGCCGGAGGTCGGGAGCTGGACTCGAAGGTACGAGTCGGCGTGGTGGGTGTTCAGGCCGGAGGCGGGATCGGCATGGTCGTCGTTGAGGGCGAGCAAGGTTCCATCGGGGGCGATGAGTTTTATGATGGAATCGAGCGGCGAATCGAGTCGTCGGGCATTCACTTCCGCGACCAAGGTATCGCCTTCGGTGGCGGCGAATTCATAGATATCCTGGTCGCCGGGAACTTCGATTCGCCCGTTGACGATGATGGGCAGGGTGACCTGTTGAACGGTTTTTTTTGGCTTTTCCATCTGTTCGGGGAGGGTGTCGATGGCGAAGGGAATGATGTTGGAAATGGCGTCCCCTCGGTCGGCGGCGATGGGGTAGATTCCTTCTGTCGGGTTGGGGGTGGCGAGTTTGATGCTGGAGTTTTTAAGGTTCCAGCCGTTCATTTTGGGTCTGATTTTTTTTCCGGCCGAAGTTCCCGGCGGGTAGATGTCGGTGACAAAGGGGGTTTCGCCGAGGGTCATACGGTAGACAAAGTCCTCGCGGCCGCGGTAGATGGCGTCTTTGATGGAGAGGACGTATTCGCCGGTTTCTTCTACTTCATAGAGCAGGGTGGGGTCGGGCTTGAAGCGGTAGTCGTCGTTGAAGGCGACGTCGTTTTCGTCGGCATCCTGAAGCGTGATGACCGGCTGGAACCAGCCGGGGACGGCGTCGGCAATGTACGGGACAAGCTGGCGGGCGAGGGTGGAAATCACAAGCCGCTGACCCTTTTCGGCAGTGAAGCGGTAGCGGTTGATTTCGCCGGAGGCAATCTGTCCATTGACGGTGCAGGGCAGCAAGATGGTCTTTTCTTCGTCCGCTGCAGCGCGCTTGCGCAGCGCGAGGTGTTCCTTTCCGAGGGTTTGGAATTTGGAAATCTTCATGGGCGCGCGGGTGGTTTCCGGAATGCGGCCTACGTAGAAGGAGAGCGGATTCGAGAGGCCGCGGGTGGTTTTCAGGCGGATTTCGCGCAGGCCGGGTTTGGCGTTGGGGGCGATGGTGATGTTGAACTCAGCGAGGGTGGCGAGCGATCTGCTCGCTGGATTGCGTTCTTCTTCACGGATGCGCATTTCAAGTTTTTCTTTGATCCGCAACGTTTCTTCGTCCAGCTCCCCTTTGCTTTTTTTTAGGATTTTCAGCTGTTCTTTCAAGAGCCGCATTTCCTGGTTCCCAATGCGGGTATAACACTCTTTAAGTGTGACGCGGACGCCCTTGCCGGATACGACAGCGCCGGTGCTAGTTTCGATCCGCTGTCCGCCGGCCCGAACCGTGAAGGTGGTGCCCTGCTGGCCGCCGGCGGGGTAGACGTAGCCGATGTAGGGAAGGTTGGCCGTCTTTTGGGCGAAGACCTGCGATCCGGCCAAGCCGAAGAGACAAAGGATGATGAGGCGCGATGGGTTCATGTTACATAATCTCCCTCAAACGGCCGCCGGAAACCACGTGCGGTTCGCCCGGAAGCACGCGTGCTTCGAGACCGAGTGGATGCGGCAGCATCGCATTGGAGTCGATGCCTGCCAGTTCATAGATACTGCCAATGAGGTCGCCGGGATAGACCGGGCGTTCGTTGACCTCTTCGGCCTTGGCCGTGGAAGACCCAACAACGGTTCCGCCTTTGAAGCCTCCGCCGGCCACGAGGGCTGTGAAGACCTTTCCATAGTGATTACGTCCGCCGTTCCACGGGGGTTGCCAATCGACTTTGGGGCCGCGTCCAAATTCACCGCAGCACCAGACGAGGGTGCTGTCGAGCAACCTGCGGTCGGACAGGTCTTCGAGCAGCGCAGCGAGCCCTTGATCGAGACTTGGGCATTGCTGGCGCATCCGGGCAAAATGGCCTTTATGGGTGTCCCAACCACCGGGGAAGTTGATGACCACGTAGGGGACGCCGGTTTCGACGAGCCGACGGGCAACGAGGCATTCCTGCCCGAAGGTGTTGCGGCCGTAGCGCTCGCGTAGTTTGTCTTCTTCTTTGGATAGGTCGAAGACGTCTTTTCCGGAGCCGAGGATCAGTTCGTAGGCTTTGTCTTTGCAGAAACGGGCATCGCTGAGGACTGGGGATATGAGCGATTGGCCGAGGGTGTCGGTTTTAGCCAGCAGCTCGCGGCGGGCCTTCTGCCGCTCGTCGGTGATGCCTTTTGCGACAATCCCTTCCACTTCGAAGCGGGCGGTATTGGGGTCGCCCCCGGTGGCGAAAGGTTTATAGCGCGGTCCCATAAAGCCTTCTTCGGAAAAGCGGCCTTGCGGTTTGGTGAGAACGACGTAGGGCGGAATCAGGCCTTTGTAGTTCTCTTCTTTAAAGCGGGCAAAGACCGCTCCGACGCTGGGATAGGCCAGGCGTTCTTCGCGGGTGTGGCCGGTTTGCATATAGTAGGCGGCGGTTTCGTGCCCGTTGATCCCGTGCGTCATGCTGCGGATGAGCGAATATTTATCGGCCTGTTTGGCGAGTTCGGGAAAGAGCTGACCCACTTGAATGCCGTCGACGTTGGTATCGATGACGCCGGGCAGGTCGCCCATATAGTCGCGTCCGGCATCGGGCTTTGGATCCCAGCTATCAATGTGCGACATACCGCCCCAGAGGAAAACCTGAATCACGGATTTTGCCTTGATGTCGGTGGGTGGCGCGGAGGGGGCCTTGCCGGCATAGAGTTCGTTGGCCATAATCAAACCTCCGGTGGTGGCGAGGCTTTTACGAAGGGCGTTGCGACGGGAGATATTAACGTTTGCGTTCATGGTGTGCTCCTCTGATTAATGCCGGTAGATAAATTCGGGATTGTTGAATAGCGACCAGGTGATGTCGATCCAGTCGTTTATTTGTGCTTTGCCGATTGCTTTTGCCTCAGCGGCCTTCTTTTTCTTCTGAGCATTGCTCAGCTTGGTTTTGTTCTTGTTCTTTTGTTTGGGGGGCTGTTTTGAAAAGCCAATATTTCCGTAGGACATGACGGCTTCGATTTCCGCTTCAGTAGGGTAGCGCGAGAGGATGGTGAGGTAGAGCGAGTCGATCAGCTCCTCGGGATTCTTTCGCTTTGCAAGCAGTTTTTTCATGTTCGGTCCGCGTTCGATTTTTTCCTGGATATGGCCGGAGTTGAGCAGGTGCCGCCACTGCGGCGGCGTGATCTGGCTGTTACGCTCGCTGGCCATGCCGGTGGCGCGCGCGGAGCGGCCAAACAGGGAGAGGAAGGAGCTGGTGATGCTGCCATCGGCTATGGATACGGCGGATTGATCTTTGGGTATATAGGTGAAGGGCTCGGGGATGGCGCTGGTGTAGAGGTCGGTGGTTCCCGTGATGTCGTTGATGGCGTCAATGATCACTTCGGCTTCGAGCCGGCGCAGCGGATAGGCGGCAAACTGGGCCGCGGCCTTGGGGTTTTCTACGTTGGAAACGGAGGATAGCTGGTAGGTTCTGGAGTTGAGGATTAGTCGATAGAGATGGTTCATGTCGTAGTTGTGAGCAATGAACTCCCTGGTTAGCCAGTTCAGCAGTTCGGGGTTTGAGGCCGGGTTGTCGTCGCGGATGTCGTCGGCTTCGTGAATGATTCCGCGACCCAGCAGCCAGGCCCAGACGCGGTTGACGGCGCAACGGGCGAACCACGGATTTTCGGGCGTGATCAGCCAGTCGGCGAACACCTCGCGTGGATCAAGGTTGCCGGATAGTTTAATCGTGGTCCCATCGGGGAAGGTGGCCGTGTTTGGCGATTCAACAGCTACTGGTGTTTGGTTGGTGTTTGGGGCGATGACGGTGGTAACTTTTTTATTTCCAGGCGCGGCGTTTCCATTGACCTTGGTGGTTTGCAGCGGATCCCAGAAAACGACCTCTTCTTTCCATTCGCTGGTCGGTTTGTAGCCGACCTGCGAGAAGAAGACGGTAAGGTTTTTCAACTCCTCTTCGGTCCATTTTTCGGTGCGGGCGCCCATAAAGGTGAGGGCCGCGACCGTGGCCATGCCTTCGGGCGTTTTGTTTTGGATGGCGCGGTAGAAGTTGACCTCGCCAACGCGGAAGTTACTGCCGCTGGCGGTGAGCATTTCGCGTACAAATTGGTCGTAGGGCTTGTTCTCGGCAATGGAAGCGCGAACCCAGTGATGGTAGGCCTGAGCCGCGTTCGGCCAGAGGTTGATCGGGAACTCCGCTTTAATACGCAGCGTGTCGGACCATTTCATGGCCCAGTAGTCGAGGAATTCTTTTTGGCCCATCAGCTGGTCGATGAGGTTGCTTCGTTTATTTTCGAGGTCGGGATCGTCGATAAAGGCTTTGGCTCGTTCGCCGGAGGGCACCTTGCCGATGATGTCGAGATAGGCGCGGCGGACAAACACGGCGTCGGAGCAGAGGACGGGCTGGATATCCAGTTTGGAGAGCTTGGTGAAGACCAGTCGGTCGATTTCATTGGCCGGAGCCAGTGGTGACGTATCCTCAAAAACAGCCTTCGTTGCTTCTGCCGAGCTGAGGGTTAGGGCCAATGCCGCCAGTTGGAGCCATCGCGTTTTTATCATATGTGCTTCCCCATGGATTGATCCGTAATAACCGAAACGATTGCTATGTTAATAGCATTAAATAGAGAACGCTTATCCGAGCTTTGTTAGGACAGCTATCCGAGCTTTGCGTTGGGTTGCGAGTTCGGAGCGCAACTCCTGGGAGTGATTGTTTGCTATGGACATCGTTCGAAGGGCTTTGGGTTTAGATGTGATGTAAGTGCTTACATAAAGGGTTGGACTATTTGGTGTCGGTGTGGTTTAACAGGATGGTTCCTTGGGTAGTTTTTTTTGATAAAATGCTTTGTTCAGGGCTCCGTATTTGGAACCTGTTGATTAAAAAAGCTAGCGAAGAAACGCATTTATGATGGTTTGCGAAGTACAGAGTGAAGGAGAGAGCGATGAAAAAAACAGTATTTGCTATAGTGTTGATGGTTGCGGGTTTTGCTTTTGGTATGAGTAGCCGCAGACCAGCGACGGAATTTAGTTTTCCGATGGTGGAACCACAACACTCGCATATGCAGGCGTTGCTTGAAAATGCGATGGGCTACATCAATCCGGCGCACGGTCTGATTGATGAGGTTTCGGGCTATCCGGTGGAAGGGTGGAACCATGATCCTTCCAAAGGCCTCTACTTGCGTTCGTTCACTCAGCTGACCTCCATCGGCGAATGGATCGAACTGTTGGCGAACATTGCGGCGGGCTATGCGGACAATCCGTATATTTCACGTGAAGAGGCGTTGGTGAAGTTGGAGCTGGCGGTTGATTCGCTGCTGGCCGACCAGGTCGATCCAACCGTCAGTGCGAAAGGGTTGCTTGGAAACTTCCTAGGATTGGAAAATGCCAAGCGCCTCGGCCCGCTGGGCGAAGACGCGAAGAAATCCGATTTTGTCGAGGCTTTCGGCGCGAAGAAGGCCGACCGGATCTGGCAGGCACTGGCGGAGCGAAAGTGGATCGTTCCGGTGCGCGACGGCAACGAAGCGAAAGTAAAGCGCGTGGGCGAATATGGTTCTGATTATTTCACGGACGAGCTGGAACCGTTTGCCGACGATGCAACGAAATACAAGGTTATGGAAATCCTCGACGAGCGCGTCGTGAAGATTATTTTCGGCGACAACGTCAACCTGACCTCGTCGATTGGCAAGACCATCGGCGCCTTGCTGCATCCCGATGTGAAGGACAACCCCAGGGCCGTCGAACTTCGCGCGAAAATGGAGCGGTTCATCGCCGTGCAGGAAGACGGATACAACTATCTGTTCGATCCGGAAAGCGACACGTTTATCTTTGGCTGGGATGCTTCCAATGATCAGTATGTCGGTTGGGAAGGGGGCG
>JAOZKS010000151.1 GCA_029935255.1 Pontiella sp. | reverse complement strand
TTATTACATCATGAGTAAATCCATAATGATTAAAAAAGCGTTCTGACCCTTTCATTGACCCTTTCATTCCAGCTGGACGAACTCTACGCTTCGTAGACGATATATTTTTCGAGGTCTTCCTCGTCGGCAAGGAATTCGGGGATGAGTTTTTTTCGTGCGGAAGCGCCGTGTTCGTGCACGGAAGCGGGATTGCCGGAGAGGAGCGGATGCCAGTCGGGCAGGGGGTTTCTTTCGTGCATTAAACGATAGGCGCAGGTTTCGGGCATCCATTTAAAGTTTTCGGGGGTGTCGGCCGAGAGCACGGCGCAGTCGGGGACGGTTTCGTGGCGGTTGGGATAGTCGGTGCAGCGGCAGGTATTCACATCGAGCATGCGGCAGGCAACGCAGGTGTAGTGGACTTCGCCGGTATCCTCGTCTTCGAGTTTGTGGACGCAGCATTTGGCACAGCCGTCGCACAGGGATTCCCACTCGATGTGGGTCATTTCGCGGAGTTCTTTGGTTTCCCAGAAGGGGTTCATATCAGCCTGCATATTTATTGATGATTGCGATGAGATCTTTACGGCTGACGGGTTTGGAGATGTAGTCGTCCATGCCGGCATCAAGGCATTCCTGCCGGTCGTCCTTCATGGCATGGGCGGTGATGGCGATGATGGGTGTTTTGCTGATCTCACCATGCATGGAGCGGATGCGGGCCGTGGCTTCGAACCCATCCATCACTGGCATCTGGCAATCCATGAGGATGACATCGTAGGTTTCCTTGCGGACTTGCTGGATGGCATCCTGGCCATTATCCACGGCATCAACCTGAGCGCCTGCTTTGCGAAGAATGGCCATGGCGACTTTCTGGTTTACCTTGTGGTCTTCCACCAACAGGATTCTTGCATCCGAGCGCACAATGGTTTTTTCCGGACTGCCTGCCGGTATTTTTGCAGGTGCGGGATGATCGGCCTGCCGCAATGTAAGGTTGAAAAAGAAGGTCGACCCGTGTCCTTTGGAACTAATTAGGTTAATCTTCCCTCCCATGAGTTCAACGAGTTGTCGGCAGATTGCCAGCCCGAGGCCGGTGCCGCCATACATCCGCTTTGCCGAGCCATCGGCCTGTGTGAACTTTTCAAAGATGGAAGCCTGTTGCGGCTTATCGACCCCAATGCCTGTATCGATCACCTGAAAATAAAGTTCGGCCCCTGACGGCCCTTTTTTATGACATTCGATATTGAGCGTGACGGATCCGTGATGGGTGAATTTAAGGGCGTTGTTGATCAGATTGATCAGTACTTGCTCGATCAGCCCCTCATCCCCGATGAGATAGCGGGGGGTATTTTCGTGGCAGTTGCAAGAGAGCTTTACGTGGTTTTGTTCCACTTGGGGTTGAAAGAGGGCAAGAATCGTATCGCATATTTCCCGCAGGTCGATAATGGATTCCCGGACATCCATTTGGCCGGCTTCGATTTTGGAAATATCAAGCACGTGCTTGATGATCTTTAACAAGCCGTTGGTGGATTGCAGAATGGTCTCCGTGCAGTTTTTCTGTTCGTCACTCAGAGGGGTGTCGGCCAGCAGTTGCGCCATGCCGACGATGCCGTTGAGCGGGGTGCGGATTTCGTGGCTCATGTTTGCAAGGAATTCGCTCTTGGCCAAGCTGGCATTTTCGGCGATCTCCCGGGCTTGCTCCGCCATTTCCTTGGTGTCCTCGGCCATGGCCCGCGCGGCGTGGATTTTGTCTTCGGCTTCTTTGCGCAATGTGATGTCGCGCGAGTGGAGTTGCAGAACTTTCCGCTCGTCGATCTGGAGCAGGGAACCGGTCATTTCAATCGGGGTAATTGAGCCATCGGATGCCATGCGGGTCCCTTCGCATTGGTCAAGTTCTCCGGAGAACCACATGCGCAGGTTGTTGTCCACATCCGCGTGGAAGGCCGAGGGGACAAAATCGTATATCGTTTTGGAGAGCAGTTCGGCTTTCTTCAATTTTACGGATTTGCAGGCCCGTGAATTGGAAGCGATGATCTGGCCTTTCCGGTCGAGAATGAACACGGAATCCGGGGAGTTTTCGAAAAATTGGCGGAGGCGTTCTTCGCTCTCGGCGTGTTGCCGGGTTCTTTTTTCAACTTTTTGATGGAGCTTGCGGTTCCACAAAAGAATCAGGAAAATGATTGTAGCCACGAGCAGAGCGGTTATGGAGATGACCAGGAGGTAAAGGCTTAGGGGCAGGCTGTGTTTTGAATATTTCGAGCCGAGCCATTTGCCTTGGATTTTATAGAGTGTTCCGCTCTTTTGTGCCTGCGAGATGCCTTCATTCAGAATGCCGATCAGCTCGCGGTTTCCCTCCTTTACCGCCATGCAAAGGCGGGCGGTGAAGAGCGGGGAGTCGATGATTTTCAGGTCGCTGCTCCCGATCTTGTACATATGGTGCTGCGTCACGAGTGCGTTGCCGATCATGGCATCTACGGTTCCGGTGGCGACTAGGTCGAGGCACTCCTCTGTGGTGGCTGTAAACTTGATTTCACAGGTAATGTTGCGTTGCTGGAGTAGCTCTAGAGCGTGGCTGGACCCCATGATGGCGACCCGGCGGCCTTCCAGGTCGAAGATGTCTGTAATATCCTCTCGGTCGCTACGAACAAACAGGCTGATCGGGACGGACTTGAGTGTGTGTGAAAAGTCGAACTCGGAATCACGAGTGCTGGAGTAAAACAGGCTGGAGATCGCGTCGACCTCCCCGGTCCTGAGCATTTCGAGGGCTTCGCTGAGCGGGGCGGTTTCGAATCGGACCCTAAACCCCATGTCGGCCGCCATCCATTGCACCAGTTCAACGTTCATGCCGCTGATGTGTTTCTTGCGAACAAATTCGAAGGGGGCGTGGCGGGGTTGCGCCACAAAGATAATCTCCTCCTTCCCGTTGAGATAGTCGATCTCCTTCTCGCTCAATGGTGCGGCCGGCGCGGAGCAGGCGAACCCGATCGCAAGGGCGCATGGAAATAATCTATGGATAGTATTTTTCATAAAATCGATTGGTTGCGCACTATATGGATTCGGTTGGAAGGGGTAAATAAAAACATGGATTGGAATCGCGCGACAGAGGAACTTTGACTTTCATGATTCCGAACGATCCACTAGGCTGTTTACGTTATGGCGGAGTTGAAAAAAGTGGTCCATGTGATGCGTCGGTTCGTTCCCGGGAAATGGGGCGGCACCGAAAGTGTGGTATTTAATCTTTCGCGGGCCCTCGTTCATCGCGGGATTAAAAGTGTGGTCTTTTGCACCGCTATGTTTTCTCGTGCAGGGCTCCAAGGCATGGAAGAAGTTCCCGTGAAACGCTACCGGTATGTTTTGCCGTGGTTCGGGCTTTCCCCCGCCGCCAAGGATCAATTGCGGCTCAAGGGAGGAAGTCCGCTCTCGCTTCCGCTCTTTTTCGGCCTAATGAGAGAGAAGGAGGTTTCCGTCATTCACGCCCACGTCCAGCACCGCCTTGGCGGCATGGCGCGAACCGCGGCAAAGTTGAAGGGGATTCCGCTCGTGGTCAGTCTTCACGGCGGTCACCTGACCGTTCCTCCGGATCAGACGGAAAAAATGATTGCGCCGTTTCGTGGGAAGATCGAGTGGGGGAAGATCTTTGGATTTTTGTTTGGGGCACGGCGAGTGCTCCATGATGCGGATGCCATTATTTGCGTGGGTAGAAATGAATATCATGAAATGACCAAGCGGTATCCGTTCAAGAATATATTCCATGTGCCGAACGGAGTGCGGGTGGAAAGGTTTGTGGAGGCCAGGGGGCAACGCTTTCGTGAAGCCTACGGCTTTCAGTCGTCAGACAAAATCGTGCTTTGCGTTTCGCGGATCGACTACCAGAAAAACCAGCTCGGTCTGGTTCGCGCTTTTTCTGTTTTTTCAAAGACCCATCCGGAGCATCGCCTCGTGTTCGTCGGCACCGTCACGGTCGCGGAATACCATAGACAAGTCTTGACGGAAATCGAGCGACTGGGGCTTGGGGATCGCGTCCGGATGATTGACGGGATTCCGCCCAACGATCCCTTGCTGCCAAGTGCCTACAAGGCCGCAGAACAATTTGTGCTGCCGACCCATCACGAACCGTTCGGGATTGTGATCCTAGAGGCGTGGGCCGCCGGCGTGCCGGTGGTGGCCCATCGGGTGGGAGGGATTCCCGGATTCGCCACCGATGGGGAAAATATTTTATTGGTGGCGAAGGACGACGAACATGAGCTTGCCTGCAGAATGGCGGAGTTGGCCGATCATGTTGGCCTAAGGCGCTCGCTTGCCGAGGCGGCGCGCAGGGAGGTCGAAGCCTCCTACAACTGGGAGACCATAGCCCGGCGGTATGAGGAAATTTATGATCAGGTTACAGGATCGTTTGCGCAGGGATGAGCGGTATGTTTTACGCGATAAAAACTGGTGGTGGGAGAGGTTTTTAACCATTATGCGCCCTATTCGATAATATAAGAGAGGCGGGGCCATATGCCACATAAAGAAATTAAGAAGTCGATCAGCGAGTTGAAAGTTGAGCTGGAGAAAACGCCGAAGGAAACAGGTTTTCTCGAAGAGAAGCTTGAACTGGCTAAAGAGGGGATTGAACGCTATACGCCTGAAGCCATTCAGGATTTGGCTGAAACCCTGCAACGCGAGGCCGATGAATTTGAAGTGGAACACCCCCGTATCACCGCGCTCATGAATCAAGTGATGACGGCGCTGAGTAATATTGGTATTTAGACTGGAGTACATCAACATGATAAAAATTTGCTGCATTGGCGCCGGATATGTCGGCGGACCCACCATGGCGATGATTGCCAAAAAATGCCCGGACGTGCAGGTGACGGTCGTGGACATTAACGAAAAGCGGATTGCCGCATGGAAATCGGACACCCTGCCCATCTACGAGCCCGGCCTCGATGCCGTGGTTAAAGAAGCTCTCGGTCGCAACCTTTTCTTCTCCATCGATGTCGATCAGGCGATCCGCGATGCCGATATTGTATTTGTGAGCGTTAACACCCCCACCAAAACCTTCGGCGAAGGCGCGGGCTACGCATCCGACCTCCAGTATTGGGAGTTGTGCGCCCGTCGCATCAAGGAGGTTTCCACCTCCGACAAGATTATCGTCGAAAAGAGCACCTTGCCCGTCCGCACCGCCGAGGCGATGGAGCGGGTTTTGCATAGTGGCGAAAACGCGATGCATTTCGAAGTCCTCTCGAATCCCGAGTTCTTGGCCGAAGGCACGGCCATTGCCGACTTGGAAAATCCTGATCGTGTGCTGATTGGCGGGCACGAAACTCCATCCGGTCAAAAGGCCGTACAGACGCTGGTCGATATTTACGCCACGTGGATTTCTCGTGAACGCATTCTGACTGCCAACGTATGGTCCGCCGAGCTTTCCAAACTCACGGCCAATGCCTTCCTTGCGCAGCGCGTCAGTTCCATCAACGCCATCTCCGCCTTGTGTGAAGCCACCGAAGCCAATGTGAACGAAGTTTCCCACGCCATCGGAACCGATAGTCGGATTGGGGCCAAGTTCCTCAAGGCCAGCATTGGTTTTGGCGGATCGTGCTTCAAGAAAGATATTCTCAACCTCGTCTATCTTTGCGAAAGCTATGGCCTGCAAGTGCCTGCCGACTATTGGCGCCAAGTGGTACTCATGAACGAATATCAGGAAACGCGCTTTGTGAAGAACATGCTCCGCAATATGTTTAACACGATTGCCGGGAAACGCCTGGCCGTCTTCGGATTCGCCTTCAAGGCCGACACCGGCGACACCCGCGAAAGCCCCGCCATCCGGGTTTGCCGCGAATTGGCCGCCGAGCGGGCCAAGATTGTGGTGACCGACCCCAAGGCCATCGAGAATGCCAAGATCGAAATGCCGGAACTGATCGACCAGATCGAATTTGAAGAGGACCCCTATAAAGCGGCTAAAGGCGCACACGCCATTGCCCTGTTGACCGAGTGGCCAGAATACAAGACCCTCGACTACCAGCGGATCTACGATTCCATGAGCAAACCGGCCTTTGTTTTCGATGGCCGCAACCACTTGGATCACGATGCTCTTTTTGAAATCGGCTTCGAAGTCTACTCCATCGGTAAGGGGCTCAAATCCCACCTGCAATAGCTTCAAAATGCGGGGCGGTTCCACAAAGTCGCAGGAGTTGTGGATGACCACGCTGCTGGCCCCTCCCGCACCGATGATTAATACTCCAGCCCTGAGAGTTCCCTAATTTTTCTTGTTGCGCAGTTTTTTGGCAAAGGCCGTGCAGACCGCCGCTTCAATGAAGAGCAGGATGCCAATGAGCCCGTATGGAAAGGCGGCGGCCATCAGGGCAGCGAGCGCGATGATGAAGAGTATGCCTGCGTTGATGCTTAACCGCTTGATCTGCGGCGAGGGATCATCTGCCAGCCAGCCCTTCGCCAGCAACGATTTCTGGGTGATGTAGTGTCCGATCAGCGCAATGAACAAAACGAGTAATACCCAGGTGATTTGTGTGGAACTCATGGTTCCACCGTCTCGGCATGGCCGAGATCCTTTCCGGGGGCAATCACATCTCGGACACGGCGCTTCAAATCCTTCAACTCCGGCAGGCCCCGCTCCGTCTTGCGATCCCATATCAACTGCCCATTGGCGAAAATCTGCCAAATCCCCGGCAACAGACTGGGGCGC
>JAOZKS010000507.1 GCA_029935255.1 Pontiella sp. | reverse complement strand
ACGCGGGAATAGAGCCCAATAAGATAACAAGAGAGATACCCGTTATGAAATTCGACGAACTGGGGCTGAGCCCCGATACCCTGAAATCCCTTGAATCCCTCGGCTTCGAAACCGCAACCCCGATCCAGGAAAAGGCGATCCCGATTCTGCTGAAAGGTGATCGCGACTTTGTGGGTCTGGCTTCCACCGGAACCGGAAAGACCGCCGCATTCGGTCTTCCGCTGCTCGAGCGCATCGATCCGGATCAGCCCTTCCCGCAAGGCATCATTCTCTGCCCAACCCGCGAACTCTGTTTGCAAATTACCGATGACCTGAACAAATTTTCGAAGCACCGTAGAAACCTGAAAGTGACGGCCGTCTATGGGGGCTCGCCGATCGTGAGCCAGATCCGCGACCTAAAGCGTGGCACTCAGATCATCGTTGCCACGCCGGGGCGCCTGCTTGATCTCATCGAACGACGTGCCGCCAAACTGGATCAGGTTTCGATGGTGGTGCTCGACGAAGCCGACGAAATGCTCAACATGGGCTTCAAGGAAGAACTGGATAAGATTCTCGGTCGCATGCCGGATGAACGTGTGACGTGGCTCTTTTCCGCCACGATGGCCAAGGGGGTCGCGCGCATTGCGCAGAACTACCAGACCGATCCCGTCGAGGTTTCGGTGGGGGGGCGCAACGAATCGGCCGCGAATATCGAACACCTTTGTTTCATGGTCCATGAAAAGGATCGCTATCAGGCCCTCAAGCGCATCCTCGACTTCCTTCCCGAAATCTACGGTCTCGTTTTTTGCCGTACCCGCGCCGAAACCCAGCAGGTGGCTGAAAAGCTGATGCAGGACGGATATTTGGCCGAAGCGCTCCACGGGGATCTTTCTCAACCGCAGCGCGATGGCGTTATGCGTAAGTTCCGCCAGAAAAACATCACGATTCTGGTCGCAACCGATGTTGCCGCGCGCGGCCTCGATGTGGACGATATCACGCACGTGATTCACTACAAGCTTTCCGACGAAATTGCGGCCTACACGCACCGAAGTGGGCGCACCGCCCGCGCAGGAAAGTCCGGGGTCTCCATCGCGCTGATCAACATGCACGAACGCCGTCGCATCACCGACCTCGAGCGCCGTAATAACATTAAGATCAGCTTCGAAAAAATTCCCGACGGCAAGGCCATCTGCGAGAATCAGCTCATTGCCCTGCTGAATAAGGTCATCGATTCTCCGATTAACGAAGAGGAAATCAAGGATTACCTGCCACCCGCCTACGAAGCGCTTTGCCATCTCGACAAGAAGGAAATCATCAAGCGTTTTGTCTCGGTCGAGTTTAACCACTTTCTCGAATACTACCGCCACGCGGGGGACATTAACGTCAAACCCCGCTCCAGCGATTCCCGCTCCAACGATTCCCGCTCTCGGGAACGCGGCCCGCGTTCCGACACCCGCAGTCGCGGTCCCCGCCCTGAGTCCGGTGACACCAAGCGCTTTTCCATCAACATGGGGCGCTCCAATAAGATCAACGCCGGGGCGATCGTCCGCATCATTTGCGAAAACTGTAAAATTGCGTCCAATCAAGTCGGTGAAATTTCCCTCGGGCACGATCAATCGTTCTTCGACATAAAGAAGGATTCCGCCAATGCCGTTCGCGAAGGGATGCAAAACGTAAAGTTGGATGGCCGCAAAGTCAGCGTCCGTGCCGCATCGCCGCAGGGCGGGGGCGGCGGGGACGGGTCGAGAGGGCCGCGTCAACGTTCAGGACGGCAAGGCCGCCCCGGCGGGCGCCGGTATTAGTGTAGACGCGGGTTGCCCCGTCTACGATTGCGTTTAAGGAGAATGACAGGATGAGCAGAACGGTTTTGGTGACGGGTGCGACGCGCGGGATTGGGTGTGAACTGGTGCGGCAGTTGACGGAGCTGGGGTTTTCAGTATTTGGAACGGGCCGCGATT
>JAOZKS010000506.1 GCA_029935255.1 Pontiella sp. | reverse complement strand
CGGAGCTGGCGCGGATGCTGGGGACGGATATCCAGGGGGCGCGGCACCGGCTGGTGCGGATGGTCGGGGAGACGGCGCACAACATGGCGCGGCAAACCACCATCGTGTTCGATGGCCGCGAGGCGGGTAGCGATGCCGCGTTGAGTTCAAAATACCTTGAGGTATTCTTTTCGCCGGGAAACCTTTCGGCCGACACGGTGATCGAACGGCTGGTCTGCAAATGTCCAAACCCTGGAAAAACCCTCGTGGTCACCTCCGACCACGCCGAACATGACACGGTTTCGAGCGCCGGTGCGCATACGATGTCGTCGGAGGAATTCATGGCAAAATGCGAGACGGATGCCAAAAAGACGGTTTCAAAGCGCACCCCGCCCGGCCAAGAACCCAAACTCGGCGACCTCTTTCCTGAGAATTATTAACCACTAATCTTCACTAATCCACACTAATAATTTCGGAGGGAGATTAGTGCCAATTAGTGAAGATTAGTGGTTCGATATTTGTTATTCGAAATCGACCTCGAAGGCGTCTTTGATGTCGCCGGGAACGGACATGATTTTCATGAATTGGGTCATGCTAAGCTGCGGGAAGCTGAGCGCGAAGTAAAACTTGGCGTGCAGGATGTTGGCTTCGCCGTTTTCGATCAGCACCGTGTAGGGCAACAGGTGCGACTGCCCCATGGTCTCCAGCTTTTCGTTGAACTTTTCAAGCTCCCCCGGCAGCGCCACGCCATAGAGCACCGACGATCCGTCATCCGCCACGTTAAGCTTGAATACGATCCGATCCTTGGCATTGGCTTCGAGTTTTTTGCATAGCTCTTCGGTGCTGCCTTTGGCCACGCGCGCAAAGTCGTCGTAGTGCGGCATGCTCACCATGAAGTTGTATTTCGCCAATTTTTTGGTCTTCATCGAATCGTCCGTCGGCGCGAGCGTTCCTAGCGCGGCGGCCAGCGCATCGTTGACCGGCTTTGCCATGCCATCCTTGTAGTCCTTTTGCAGGAAGGCGCGCATGTAGTATTCGGGATTTGAAGCCACCAATTCCTGATCCTTGGCATTATGCAGAATACGGAGCACGGCCATGAAACCGCGATTGGAAAGCTTCGCCGCCTTTTTGAGATCGGCAGAGGTGTAGATCACTACGGTGTAGTCCTTGTCCCCGGCCACCTGATGTGTCCCGAGGACCTGCAAACCATTGTCCGCCAGCTTTTGCTTCAAGGTATCCAGTTTAAGATAGCCCGCCTTGAAATCCGTTGGGGTGGTGTCCGCCGCCGTTGCAACCGTTGCCATTCCCAAAAGCACCATTACTCCATAAACCATCTTGCGCATCCCAATCCTCCTATTTAGTTCTTTTCACTCTCGCTTCTTTCTATTTTCCGGTCCCAAACAAATCGACCTCAATCTACTCTACTGGAAATATGTTCAACCACGAAATACACGAAAGCATTCCACCGGATTTTTATTGATTTGTTTTCGTGTGCTTCGTACTACTACTCGTTAACTTCTTGCTTTTTATGCACGTTTTATCCGACAAACTGTTTCTAAACAACAACTTAGAAGGGGTAGTTTTTCGCAGAAAAATGGACGGCAGAATAATAAAATCAATTGCTCCATATCATTCTGCCGTCCATTATTCTGCGAACATTTCCGTGTGTTCAATCCAATTACTCCCGCCTGGTCTCAATTGTGTGGTTAAATTTGGTTGCGGCTTTGCCGCGCTGCGTATTACGTGGTTCATACCTCTTCTGCATCAGCCGCATTAGAAGTTGCGAAGAAGTGTGGCACAGCGACCCCGGCAACTCAACCCGCATCACCCTTGGCGTTGCGCTGCCGGGTGATCTCGAAGAGGCAAACGCCGGTGGCGACGGAAACAGTCAGGCACTCCACCAAACCCGTCATGGACCTGGAGAGCAAGTCGTCGCAGCTTTCCGACGTCAACCGCCGC
>JAOZKS010000150.1 GCA_029935255.1 Pontiella sp. | reverse complement strand
CTCACCCCACGATTCCCACAGCTCATCACATGATAGATCGCTCCCGCGTACTCAACTCTTGGTTTTCTTGGCATTCGTTACTTATGCCATCACTCGCCCTGACCATCAATACTTAAATCCGAGGACCGACCCCTTTTCTGCCTTCATGTCGGTCATTATATACAGGGGCACTTGAGTCAATCAGCTAGCCACGTAGTATTTTATCCTCACCCCACGATTCCCACAGCTCATCACATGATAGATCGCTCCCGCGTACTCAACTCTTGGTTTTCTTGGCATTCGTTACTTATGCCATCACTCGCCCTGACCATCAATACTTAAATCCGAGGACCGACCCCTTTTCCCGACCCCTTTTCTTTTCTTAAGTTTATTTTATGATCGCCTTTCCCATATTTTATATGTCGGGCATGCGGAATGGCATCATAGCTACTGCACATGACTCTATCCTCCAGTCAAATCATTCCCGCAATTGGTTCTGTTTGGCTCTCCGTTCGCCAGCCTTCGAAAAAAGGGTTTCTTGACTCCGGTCAAGGAATGCTTTTTCGTTTCGGGCATACTGCGTCCAACATTTTAAGAAAAGGAGCTACCCATGAAACGGAAGATTATTGAGATCAATGAAGACCTCTGCAACGGATGCGGCGACTGTGTGATCGGCTGCGCCGAGGGCGCACTACAAATTATCGACGGAAAAGCCAAAGTGGTGAAAGAACAGTTCTGCGATGGATTTGGCGACTGCATTGGAACCTGCCCGACGGGGGCGCTGAAGATTGTCGAGCGCGAGGCCGAGGAATACGACATCGATGCCACCCGCGAGCACGTTCTCAAGACCGGCGGCGATGAGGCCGTTAAGCGTTTTGACACAGCCAATGCCGAACACGATGCCAAAGAGGCGGATGCCAAACCCAAAATGAGCGGATGCCCCGGCATGCAGGTGCGCATGGCGAAAAAGGAAGCCACCGCCGCAAAACCGGCAACCACTACGGTTTCAGATGGTGGTCAGGTGATTAAATCCGACCTCGATCAGTGGCCGGTCCAGCTGCACCTTGTTCAGCCCTCCGCGCCCTTCTTCGATGGAAAAGAACTCGTCATTCTCAGCACCTGCGCACCCGTGGCCTCGCCCGATGTACACTGGCGCTTTGTTCGTGGACGTTCGCTCGTCGTCGCCTGCCCCAAGCTCGATAAGACGGAACCCTATGTGGAAAAGCTCGCGGGCATCATGGCGCAAAACAACATCCCGAAAGTGATCGTGGTTCGCATGTCCGTCCCCTGCTGCGGCGGACTGAGCATGATGGCCCAACAAGCGCATGCGATGAGCGGATGCTCCGATCTGGTGGTTGAGGAAGTCACCATCGGCCTCGACGGTGAGCTGATGAAAACCGAGCGGCTTGCAGGATAATAAAAGGCTATGGGCTTTGGGCCTTGGGCTATAGGAGTTACACCATGGATGAATTAAAAGGAAAAGTACTGAATCTTAAAGACGAGATCGCTTATGCCGACGGTGCGGTGATCAGCAAAACCCTGCTGAAGAAGGAGACGGGAAACATGACCCTGTTCTCGTTCGACACAGGACAAGGTCTGAGCGAACATACCTCGCCCTTCGATGCCGTCGTTCAGGTGGTGGAAGGTGAAGGCGCATTCATTATCGACGGCAAAACGACCACGGCGAAGGAGGGCGAAATGATCATCATGCCTGCCAATATTCCCCACGATGTCCAGGCCGCAGAGCAACCCTTCAAAATGCTGCTCACCATGATTCGCTCTGTTGCCTAATGAAAAAGCCCCGACTCGCATATGCGGATCGGGGCTTTTAAAATGGAGCGAGCGATGAGATTCGAACTCACGACAGTCACCTTGGCAAGGTGGGGCTCTACCACTGAGCTACGCTCGCGTATAAAAAATATGGCGGAGAGAGAGGGATTCGAACCCTCGGTACACCGTTAAGCGCACACACGCTTTCCAAGCGTGCTCTTTAAACCACTCAGACATCTCTCCTAAATGGAACAAGTCGGGAAAGCTACACACTCCGCCCGGGGAAATCAATCGGCTTCTTTCGGGAAATTTACAGGGATTCCGGCCTAGCGAAACCTGGCTTCGAGCGCGCGCTGGACGGGCGGGGGAACAAAGGGCGAGGTATCGCCTCCGAGCTCGGCCACCCCGCGGACGTTGCTGGAGCTGACATAGCTGTAGTCCTGCTTCGGCATCAGGAAGATGGTTTCAATCTCGGACTTGAGCTTCCGGTTGGTCAACGCCATTTGGAACTCATACTCAAAGTCGGAAAATGCGCGCAGGCCGCGGACAATCACCCGAACCCCGTTTGACTCGGCGAAATTGACCAGCAGGCCGGTAAAGCTGGCCACCTCAACCCCTTCCATATGCGCCGTGGACTCCCGCACCAAAGCAATGCGTTCTTCGAGATTGAAGAGCGGGGTTTTTCCCGTCTTGGTCGCCACGCCGATCACCACGCGAGGAAAAATGCGCGAGGCGCGCTCGATCACATCCAAATGCCCCATGGTGATGGGGTCGAACGTTCCTGCACAGATGGCCGATTGATTCATAGTGTATCCTCTTTATTCAGCTGCAATATCAGTACGCGCGTATCGCCATAGACCTTGTCGCGAAGCAGTTTCCAGCCCCGGGAAATTTCGAAGGCATCTGATGAGCGCAACTCGTACACCAGGACTCCATCGTCTGTCAAAACCGAATGCTCCACAATGCGGGCCAATGTTTGCACCATCGCATCGGGGAGGTCATAGGGCGGGTCGGCCAGAATCAGGTCAAAGCACCCGGCTCCCTTTTCCAGCCAGCGAATGGCATCGGCCTTAATGCACTTCGCAGGCCCCAGTTGGTCGTTCTCGAAGATTTGAATGTTTGCCTGCAGGTTTTTCCAAACCACAGGGTGTTGTTCCACAAAAACCACCGATTCCGCACCACGACTCCAGGCCTCCATCCCGAGGCTTCCCGCCCCGGCGAAAAGATCCAGCACCTTCAGGCCCCCGCACGTTCCCCCGAGCGAAGAAAACATGGCCTCGCGTACGCGCTCCTTGGTTGGCCGCACTTCCTGGCTCGGCACATTGAAGCGGCGGTTCCGCAATATTCCACTCGTAATTCTCATTCCCGGAAGTCCACTTTAAATTCAGCCCTTGCGGTCTCTAAACCGCAGGTTGAGTGTTCCTGCCTAGTTGATCGCCTCTTCTCGATGGTTTGGACTGTATGCAAGGCCATGGGCATTGGCGAGTTTCCATCCGAAAAAACGGGTTTCGGCAGGGGCGGCGGGTCTCTGGCCGCAATCAGGATCAATGACCCGCCCTCGACAAAAACCCACCCATGTGATACCACCTACCCCTGTTTATCGAGACAACAAGAATTTATGAAACAAAATCCACCCCATCGGGAATCGCTGAAAAATGCGAAACGCATCGTTGTAAAAGCGGGGAGCAAGGTCCTGGTGCAAAGCACAGGCCAGCCCGATTTGCACCAGCTCAAGCGACTCGTCGGCGAGCTGGCGCAGTTCCAGAACAAGGGCGGAGAGGTGGCCTTTGTTTCGTCTGGCGCCGTCGGAGCCGGGCGGGACGTGCTTGGCATAAAAACACGCCCCTCCTCCATTCCCGACCTGCAAATGGCGGCCGCCGTCGGGCAGACCCGCCTGATGAGCCTCTACGACAACCTGTTCGCCAAAAACCAATGTAACATTGGTCAGGTGCTCCTAACACACGATGCGCTGAAACACCGCGAGCGGCACCTCAACGCACGCAATACACTACTCAACCTCATTGCCCATCGTATCGTCCCGATCATCAATGAAAACGATGCGGTCTCCACCGAGGAAATCCAGTTTGGCGACAACGACGTGCTGGCGGCTCTCGTGGCCATTCTGATCGATGCCGACGCGCTGATCCTGCTGAGCACGACCGACGGACTGCGCAACGGGAAACAGCGGGTTTCCCATATTGAAGAGGTGGACGACGATGTGCTCGCACTCGTGGATGACAAACAAGACCTTCTATCGAGCGGCGGGATGGCCTCTAAGCTCAAGTCAGCACAAATTGCCGCGCACAACGGCATTCCCGTGGTGATTGCCAACGGACGGAAATCCGGTGTCCTGACCCGGATTTTCCAGGGAATGGATGAAGGCACCCTGCTCTTTCCCAAAGAAAGAAATATTTCGAAACGCAAGCGCTGGATCGCCTTTTTTAATCGGGCGGAAGGCCATCTAGTGGTTGACGACGGAGCGGCGATCGCGATTGGAAAAGGAAAAAGTCTGCTCCCCGTCGGAATCAAATCCATTGAAGGCGATTTTAAGATTGGTGCCATGGTTAACATTCAGACCCCAAACGGCACACGCGTCGCACGCGGGCTGGTGGAATATTCGAGCGTCGACATCAACGCAAACAAGGGTCTGAAAACCTCAGAAAATAGTGAAGAGGTTATTCATTGCGACAACATGGTGATTTTGTAGAAATATATCTTACACTGCCACACTACGTTCGTATAATGCGGATTGAGGTTAAAACTATGAAAAAAGATGTCGTCCAAACAAGGAATCCCAGAACAGGGCATTACGTAAAGATAGACAGGGCTGCTGGAAAAATACTGGCGCACAAAGCTAGCGATGGCCCCTACAAAGGCATTCCTGTGCTTCGGAAACGCACAAAATGATTCGCTACAACCCAACCGACGGCGATGTGCTGTCCCGAGTCGTGACCTATCGCCCCCAAACCTGTTTTATCATGACCAAACTCGGCGGGCCGCCCCCAAAAGGCATCATCAACATGCGCAACACCTTTTGTAAGTATGCCGAAAAACATGGAATAAAATCCATTGATGCGTCTAGCGAAACCACCGGAAAAGATTTTCTACTAAAAATATGGGATTTAGTTTGTTCTGTTCCGCTGGGAGTGGCCATCGTCTCCGAGGAACTTCCAACCCTGACCCTCTGTAATATTTACTATGAACTCGGGGTTCTGCAGGCACTGGGAAAAGAGACCTTGATTATCAAGTCCGAAAATTGCTCCATCCCCTCCGATTTTGTCAGAACCGAATATATTGAGCACGGAAGAGCCGTTGGAAAAAAGTTTTCCGGGTTTTTCAAAACCTATTTCGATCAGGCAAAACACTACGCAACCATGGCCGAAGGATTGGAACAAAATCCGGCACTGGCAATCGATTATCTTAAGAGGGCCTTCCTGATTTCTGGAGATAAAAACTATCGGTCCGTTGCAAACAAACTCTTTCAAAACAATCAATTTGACGTACAGCGAACAGAATCAATTAAGCGATTCCTTCAAACAAAACACTGAGAAAAACACATGGACGTAACAGAACAGATATTGACCATCGGAGCGAATGCACTGGCGGCCAGCCGGGAGTTGACAAAACTTTCGACGCGCAAGAAAAACGCGATTCTCGAAGCAATGGCTGCCGAATTGGATACGCAGCGCGGCCTCATTCAGGAAGAGAATGCTAAAGATCTGGCTGCCGGAAAAGAAAACGGGCTCAGCTCCGCCATGCTCGATCGACTTGAGCTGACCGACGAGCGCATCGACGGCATGATTAAAGGCCTCCGCGATGTCGCCATCTTAAACGACCCGGTCGGCAACGAAATCAGCACCTGGAACCGCCCGAACGGCCTTGAAATCAAAAAAGTGCGCGTACCCATCGGAGTGATCGGCATCATTTTTGAATCCCGGCCGAATGTAACGTGCGATGCAGCCGCCCTCTGCTTCAAGACCTCCAATGCCGTCATCCTGCGCGGCGGCAAGGAAGCCATTCTCTCTAATCTCGCGATCGCCAAGGCGATGCAAGCGGGCGGAGCCACCAAGGACATGCCGGAACATGCCATCCAACTCATCCCCACGACCGATCGGGCGGCGGTGAAGGTGATGTGCCAAATGACAGACTATCTCGATCTCATTATCCCGCGCGGGGGCGAGGGGTTGATTAAGGCCGTAACGGAAATGTCGCACGTTCCGGTAATCAAGCACTACAAAGGCATTTGCCATACCTATATCGATGCAACCGCCGACCTGGATATGGCCTGGAAGATTTCCGAAAATGCAAAGTGCCACCGCCCCGGCGTCTGCAATGCGATGGAAACCCTCCTTGTACACGCCGCCATAGCCAAAACCTTTCTGCCCAAGATGGGAGAAATTTTCACGGCGCGGGGCGTTGAGCTCCGCGGAGACGAAGCAGTCTGCACATTCATACCGGAAGCCAAGCCCGCAACCGAAGCGGATTGGTATGAGGAATATCTCGAGCTGATCCTCGCCATTCGCGTGGTGGATGATGTTGATGCGGCCATTGCCCACATCAACCAATATGGTTCCGGCCATTCCGATGCCATCGTGGCACAGGATGAGAAGACCGAAAAAACCTTCCTTGCCGAAGTGGATTCCTCCTCCGTATACGTGAATGCCTCTACCCGTTTTACCGACGGAGCGGAGTTTGGCATGGGGGCTGAAATCGGGATTAGCACCGATAAACTGCATGCCCGAGGCCCGATGGGACTGGAAGAATTGACGACCTATAAATTTGTTATCGAAGGGAAGGGGCAGATCCGCGAATAAAACGGGAAAAAAGTGAAAAATTCCACTTGCCACGCACGGCGAAATGACTACTATGTCGCTTCCTTTTAACGGGGGTGTAGCTCAATTGGTTAGAGCGCCAG
>JAOZKS010000149.1:1813-6690 GCA_029935255.1 Pontiella sp. | reverse complement strand
ACGTTGCGTCCCATGGGGATGAGCTCTCCCTCTTGCAATCCCAGTTTTTCGCCAATCTCTTGGATGGGCTTGATGTTCTGTTCAGCGGCTTCTGCAATTTGCCAGTCTTCCATTTTAACGGGGTCGAGGTTCATAGGTGTTCTCCTGTTTTAATCGGTTTGCGAAGGTATAGAATCCAGTAGATTGTCCCGACGAAAAAGGCTCCACCGACCATATTGCCGATCGTGACGGGGAGCAGGTTTTTCATCAGAAATCCGGAAAGGGTCAGATTTGAAAGGTTGGCTCCATGGAGCATGCCGACGATGTCCGGGTTTCCTTTCAACAGCAGCCCGGCCGGGATGAAATACATATTGGCAATCGAGTGCTCGAATCCCATGGCGACAAACGCGGTGATGGGGAAGAGGATTGAAAGGATTTTGTCGGTTACAGAACGGCTGCTGTAGCAGAGCCAGATGGCCAGGCAGACGAGAATATTGCACAGTATGCCGCTGGTGAAAGCCTGTGTGAATGTCAGGTTGACTTTGTGGTTGGCAATGGCCAGCGCCTTTGCGCCGATCGCGCTGGTTCCATTGAACCAATGGCCGCTGAAATAAACCAGACCCACAATGGCCAAGGCACCCGCCAGATTCCCAAGGAATACAAACACCCAGCTGCGCAACATCTGCCGAACTTTGATTTTCCGGCTATAGCAGGCCATCACCATCAGCGTATCTCCGGTGAATAAATCGGCTCCGGCAATGATGACCAAAACTAGGCCGAGCGAGAAGCACATGCCGCCGATCAGTTTAGTCAGGCCAACCCCGAGTTCGCTGTCGTGCACGACAAAGGTGAAAAGGGCCGAGCCGAACGCGATGAATGAACCGGCTTGAACGGCCAGGAAAAAGGAGCTGATGAAATTGCGGTTTGCTTTTCGAATGGCCGATGCTTCGGCTCGCTTCGCCATGTCCGCAGGCACATAGGCATCTGTTATTTCTTCGTCCATAGTCTTCTCTCTAGTTAATCGCGAAAGCTGTCGCAAAACTCGCCCATCAGTTCGATTGCATCACTGGTCTTATCCATATCGCCATCCATCTGGGCATACGCATTGATCAGCTCAACGAGTTTGGGGTCGGCCGGTTTGTTGCCAAATTCATGGGCGGTATTCACGATGCCGGCATCGAGGCCGTATTCCATGGCTTTTTCAACATAGGCGCGGGCGATGCCGATTTTGCGGCCGGGCAGGTCGCGGCAGCAGTTGCTCACACCCATGGAGAAGTGCACGCCCTTCATTGCGGGATCGCTTTTGATGGCCTTGATGGTTTCGAAGGCGCGGTAGGTGTAGCCCGCAACGCCCGGTTGCATGGGCATATCAATCGCTAACGGGAAGGCGGTGGTGTCGAAGAAAACCTCTTCGGCCTTGAAATCGAACTGCATGGCTTTCTCGAAAATTTCTTTGGCGAAACCCACGAGGTCGTCGACGGTTTGGGTTGCGCCTGCATCTTCGCTCATAAGCAGGCCGATAAAGGTAAAATCGTATTCCTTTTTCAGGGGCAGCATGGCATCGGCTGAGTAGGTTTTGATCGAGTTGACCAGCGGGGGCTTGACGGTATCGGTGGTGTTATACCATTCCTTGAGTCCGGCCCGTAGCACGTTGTCATCGGAAGAGTCGATACAGGCCGGAACGGTGCCTCCCCATTTGCGGACGAGCTTGACGTATTCAACCATGATATCGACGGAATCCTGTGGGTTGGATTCGCCGAATGCATCGACGTTGATGGCAATGTAGTCGGCACCGGCTTCGGCCTGGTTTTCGATCAGCGCGCGAACATAATCGAGCTGCGGACTGTCGTTTTCATAAGCCCCTTCGCCGAGGGCGTGGAGTTCGCGCATGATGCCGCTGTGTTTGGGAATAGAAGCATGGATGTCTTCGCCGATATTGATGATTGCGTTTTTCATGGTGTGGTCCTTTCCGAACAGATAGTTAAGTATGGATGATGAGTGTTCGAGCGATGCTTTGCGAGGTTTGTTGACTATTTTGCGCAGGCGGTCGAGTCCACCTTCCTGCGCCTTTGCCGCAAGATAGATTTGTTCGCCTCGGCATGTTACGCCGTCTTCGTTGCCGCAGGTGCCGTCCGGTTTGGCATCTCCGCACGGGGCGTTGGCGAGTCCTTTTGCGCAACCGCCCAACGTGCAATAACCAAAGTTTTCCGCAAGATAGCAATCACCGCATTCCTCGCAGTCAAACGCCGCATGTTTCGCGATGCGTTCCATGGCGAAGAATGATTTTGCGGCAAAGCCATCGGGGTTCTTTTTTGCTCCGGCCAGCTCCATGGTTTTCCCCAAAATGTGGAAGCCCTTGTGGTCGGGGTCGAGCAGTGTGCGGTGCATGAAATTAAATCCGCGTTGGTGCAAGGTTTGTTTGGCTGGTTCAAGCTCCTGATGTCCACCGTCTTTGTACAAGTAGAATTCCTTTTCCGGGGGCCAGTACAGGTTGTCTTGGAAATCGACCCAGTGTTCGCCGATTTCATCGGCCCGCTTGAGGATGGTGCAAAACGTTTCGTAGTCGTGTACGCCTCCCAGATCGATCCCGGCATAGCCGATGAACTTGTACATGGCCACCTGCTGTGCCGTGCGTTCAATATGCTCTTCAAAGGTTTCGGATTTAAGTTTTTCCAATAGCGCATCGCTCACATAGCAGCCCGGCAGTTTTCCCGAATGCATGAGCCGAGGTGCCGCATTGGTGGTGGTCAGGAAATAAACGTTTCCAAGCACAGGAACGTTCAGGTCGGCTTCTTTCATGTAGAGTTGCAGTTCAAGTGCTTTCTTCCAGTCCCATCCGACTTGGGTAATGAGGAAGCGCGCGCCGCAGGCGACTTTCTTTTCCATCTTGAAATATTGTTGAAGCAGTGAGGGTTCGGAATATTTAAAGGGCGACACCGCCGCACCGGAGAAGATCTGTTGTACCTGTTCGAGTTCCTTTGGCTTGGCCGATAACAGGGCTTTGCGGTTGATGCGCGAAATCATCTGCAAGAGGCCGACTGATTCCAGCTCGAAAACGCCCTTTGCCGACACCGGAACATCGCCTGTCAGAGCCAGCACGCTCTGCACGCCGCGTTGTTTATAGCCAATCAGCGCCGAGTGCAGAGCCGACTTGTTATGATCCTTGCAGCTCATATGGGGAATAAAGTCGATTTCGTCGAGCAGGCCGCTGGCGGAAAGCTGGGCGAGTACGTCCGAGGGGTCGAGGTTGGCAATGCCGCCAGGATTCTGAGGTAGTGCGATCCCGGCAAAATCAAACGCTTTGGGGATGGATGCCGCACCATCTTCCTTGTGGCTGGAAAGGAACGCGATGATGGGGTCCATTTTATAGCCCCGGCCTGCCGCAAGTTCGGCAACCACCGAAAAACGGGATTCATCTAGCAAGGTTTGTTTAAGTCGATTCATAACATAAGCGATCTCGTTAGGGTCTATTCATACGCTACTCTCATGTAATGAAATAGAAGGTTTGGTTTCATGGGTGGTACATTCTTGCTGATATCTTGTTGTGAATTTGGATGGTACTCGGTTTTGGGATCTATAATAGGGGTGCCGGTACGCTGATCTTGCCGAATGTTAGACCACGGTGCTGCTTTGGAACTGTTTCGTGTATTGTTTTTGCAGGCGGTGCGCGGCGATTACGGTGTTGCGCATGAGGATGGCCACCGTGACTGGACCGACACCTCCGGGGACGGGCGTGATCCACCCGGCGGTTTCCATGCAGGATTCATAGTCGCAGTCGCCAACGAGTTTTGCTTTTCCATCCTTGCCTTCGACCACATTGATGCCGATATCAATAACGACCGCACCGGGTTTGATCATATTTCCGGTCAGTAGTCCTGCTTTGCCAACGGCAACGAATACGGCATCGGCGCGGCGTGAATGGATGGCCACTTCGCGTGTCATGTGGTGGCACACGGTTACGGTTGCGCCCTCGGCCATCAGCAGGAAGGCAATCGGTTTCCCGACAATCTCAGAGTGCCCGATTACCGTAGCTTCCAATCCTTCCAGTTTGAGTCCGGTGCTTTTAAGCAGTTCAATTGAGGCCATCGCAGTGCATGGACCGAGTTCAAGTTCCCCGTAAACAATGTTTCCGATGGATTTCGGGTGCATGCCTTCGACATCTTTCATCGGGTGGATGGTTTCCTGCAGGGCTTTGATGGGAATGTGTTCGGGAATCGGCCGCTGAAGGATAATCCCGGTTACCGTGGGGTCGACATTGAGGTGGACAATGGCGGCGGCGACTTCGTCTGACGAGATGTCCGATGGGTAATGCCGCTCAACAAACTCGATTCCCGCCTTGTCGGCATTGCGCTTTTGGTTACGGACATATCGATCCACGGATGGATTGTCGCCAACCTTGATCGAAACCAGTTTAGGCGACCAATGCTCCTTTTTGAGCGCGGCCACATCGACCCGTATTTCCCCAATCATTTTTTCCGCAACTGCGCGGCCATCAAGTATTGAATGCTGAGTCATAAAACCATTCCCTTTTTTCTTCTTGGATGATTTAAACGGTAATTGAGGGGGTGGAAAAATGAATAGGAGGTTTGGTTAATGGATATTGTATTCTTGCTGACGAGTGATTATTATGTGTAAATACGTACTAGGTTTAACGGTTAAACAAGGAAGCTTTATGTCGATCTTGTCAAAACGACTTTTTAATTCAGTGGCTAAGGATTATCGCTCTGCGTACAGCCTAGCCATTCGGTTGGTGGATTGCGATGGATGCGTGATCCTCCCGGAAACCACGGCTTCCATCGAAAATCTACCGGCGTTGAATCACACCCGAATGCATAGTCTGTCCGAGTGTGTTCGCTGGGGGGAGCCCCAGGCTTTTTTCATTGCGCCGGGTATCATGA
>JAOZKS010000149.1:0-1803 GCA_029935255.1 Pontiella sp. | reverse complement strand
GTTGGATTGTGCCTTTGGTCGACCACACGGAATTACGAGGCGGATTATGCGGGGGATATGTTTTCGTGGAGGAGGATTCGCATAGTATCAGCACCGCGGTAAACTATTTCGTTGCAGAAGGAGCCATACGCAAGGCTGCGGAAGCTTTTGTGGAAAAGGTACCCCCCTTTGAACAGGACGGAGTGCGCGACGCGGCAGACCGTTTGTATGATCTTTTTTACCAGTACAGCGGTTGGAAACCCCTGAAGCTGAAGCGGAACAAAGACCAGATGATTCAGCAGCGGCAGATTGCGGAGGAGATACACCAACGCAAGGTGGATCAAAACAGGGCATATCCTTATGACGACGAACGTATCCTGCTTTCGTTGATCCGGGTGGGTGATCGGTCGGGGGCTCGCAAAATTTTCAACAAGATGCTTGCGGCCATGTTTCTCTACTCCCCGAAACAGGTGGTTGTGCGGGCACGTGCCATCGAAATGATGGGTTATCTCGTGCGTGCAGCGGTCGAGGACAGTCCTCTCATGGAGCCCTTGCTGGAACGGCACATGAAATGGATCGAACAAATTGTGGACACTCAGGATTTTGACGATCTGTGCAATGTGTTGATGGAGGCGCTGGATGATTTTATGAACAGCATCTTCCTCCAGGGGGTGAATCCTGTCAGCCCGGCGGTAAGCAAGGCGCTGGACTATATTGCAGAAAACTACACGGAAGCCGTCACGCTGGAAAATGTTGCCCAGGCCGCAGGTTTGAGTACCTTCCGCATTGCGCACCTGCTCAAGGAGGCCACGGGAAAAACGGCGCTCCAGAACATACACTACCTGCGTATCCAAGAGGCCCGCCGTCTGCTTGAAAGCAGCGACATGTCCTGCACCGACGTGGCCTACGAAACCGGCTTTGGCGACCAGTCCTATTTCATCAAGCAGTTCCGCAAGTGGATGGGTATCACCCCCGCTAAATACCGGAAATCCTGCCGCATATCATGAGTTTGATTCCGGTGATGATTACAACCTGAGGGTTTGTTTTCCATCCTTCGTAAGCTCGATGCGCTGTTCGCTGATTTTTCCGTTATACTCAATGGAAATGCGGTAGATGCCTTTGAAGCCGCGCAGGTTGATGGCTCCATCGGCATCGCTGGTCAAGGTTTCTTCTGTGTGCCAATCTTTAGTGAGTAGGCGTTCCCAGACGGTGCCCATGGCGGTCGGGGTAAAGTCCTTTCGGTAGAGCGCGGCGGAGGGGCGGAAGTCGTCTTCGATATAGATCCAGTTGATGAGCGCCGACATTTGCGGGTGGCTGTAGATGAGGGTCATGAAATCCTCGAAAAAGCGGGCCTGGAGGTCGGGGTCGGTATGGTCGAAATCAAATTCGGTAATCTGCATTTTTTTGCCGAATGCGGCATAGCGGTCGATGCGTTCGAGGATCATTTCCGGCGGCATGGCGGTACGGTAATGACCTTGGAAACCGATGCCGTCGAGCGGCGCGTTGTGGTCGATCAAGTATTGAATCCAGTCGGAGTAGATATTCTGGTGTTCGGTGTTGTTGTCGGAAAGAATTCCGTAGTCGTTGATGTAGTTCAGATAGTTTGGATTGGCCTCGCGGGCGGTTTTGAACCATTCCACCCCGACCTCTTTTCCGAGTAGGTCCATGAAGTCGTGTTCGGTATAGGGCTCATTCATTACATCCCACTCGCTGAAGGCATCGGGGTAGAGGTTTGCGAACTCCGTGATGTGGTCGACTAGGTCTTTGCGGAAGGCCGCCGGGTCGGTTTTATACAGGTCGTAGCCGTTGGGTAGGCGCTCGAAG
>JAOZKS010000505.1 GCA_029935255.1 Pontiella sp. | reverse complement strand
GAACCACGCTCGTTTAAAAAAAATAATGTTACAATGTTCGGGCTGACCCCTCTTCGGTGCCGGGCCGATCCGTCCCCCTTTCATAGGGAGGCACTGCTCAAAGGTACTCTGACACGGTTGCGCCCAGGTGCAAAAGCGATGTCTCGTCAAACCAGTCTGCAGCGGGCGGATCAAATAGAGCCCGGAATGCCACCACCTGTTTTCAGTCGTTGAAATCCCATCCAAACCCAAGCCAGAAGCAACGCCAAATTCACTCCCGCAAAAAACCGCTCTTTAGCGGAGCCCCTCCCGCCATGCCCAAAATAAACTTCAAAAATCAGGGTTGACTAAAGCTGGTACTCTGACCCCTTTGCTCGGACTGGCACCTTTGTTGACCCCTTTGTCGGGCTTCAACGAGTTCCGCTATCATATCCTGTTCGGGATTATTTCGTGATGATGCGATAGAAGGTTTGAGCCGAGCCAATCGTGTTGGTGGTGCTGAGTTCGCTGCCGGTTCCGGCGATATCCGATTTAAACGTTTTCCACTCTGTATCATTGATGAGATTGGAGTTGGTTTCCACGCCATAGGTCACTTCCAAGAAGCTGTTCCATGAGATTTCCATCTTGGTTCCGCTGGAAGCGAGACGGGAAGAGAGCACCGGGGGGACGTAGGCCAGACACGCCGCCGCAAAATCCTTGCCCAAGTCGAGCTGACCCTGCGTGCCATAGTGGCCTGAGTTGACCATTTGATAAGCATCTGTATCGAACCAGCTTGCACGAGGGTCGGTTTCGCCAATCCTCACCTGAGCGGCACGCACGATGTCGGCCTGCGTGGGTGGTGTTCCTCCGCCCCCGTAGTAATCGCGGACACGCGCAATGATAAACGGCATATCGGCAGTGTTGAACTGTACACGCATATCCGCGATGAAGTTGTTTAGGTTGGTCTCGTAGCTGGCGGCTTCTCCCTCGGCGGCATCGCTCTCGCCCTGCATCCAAAGCATACCGGAAATTTCGTGCGCGATTCCAGCGTCGTCTAGATCGGCCAGTGCGGCGTTGGCGGTATTCATAAAGTTGATGTACTTCGATCCCGTGGGCGGTTTCCAATCATTGTACAAAGCCGTTCCGCCTACGGAATATTTAATCAGATAGATGATGTCGTCCGTTAGGGCATCCTTAATAGCTCGACCAAAAGCCACTTCCGGACCGAAGCGATAGGATGCGTTTCCAAAACCTGGCGCGAGCGGAATCCAGGCTCCGTTGCTCCAGTAGTTTACATCGTTTTGCGCGCTGTCATAGGGCGGAGTCAATTCGCTGTTGAGTCCTTGGCCGAGCATATTGGATTGGCCGCCGAGCAAAAATACGCGGGTAGTTGAGTGGGCAGGCTGTAGTGCAACCCCTAGGCATAATGCGAGTATCCATACTTTGTTTTTCATGGGTTTTTCCTTAATCGCGTACGAACTCCTTCCGCACTTGGGTTTATATGTATTGAGTACACTCTCATCCAATCATGATTTTCAGAGCAACCCAAAGGAAAATGCTCTACAAAAAACTGAACTCGTTAGATGCCCCCATTGCGGAGAGATCTACGAAGTTAATGAGAATCGGGCTGATTAGAAAGCAGAAAAATGCTAGTCAGTTCCCCAAAAAGAAGGGGTCGGGAAAGGGGTCAGTCCTATAAATTAATGATCTTTTCTTGTTCTGCCGCCCCCTTCCGAGTAGCCTCTCTACATGCCAAGAAAAGCACGGATCGAATACGAAGGCGCGGTTTATCATGTGATGTGCCGGGGGAATCGCCAGCAGACGGTTTTTCGGGATGAACGCGACAACGAGCAGTTTTTGAGTACGTTGGGCGAAGTTTGCACTCGCTGCGGATGGCGGGTGCATGCGTATGTGCTGATGGGCAACCACTACCACCTGTTGCTGCCGAAGCGAAGTGCAGATAATTCCGAAGGAATAACGAAGTGGTTCACAC
>JAOZKS010000504.1 GCA_029935255.1 Pontiella sp. | reverse complement strand
AACATTGCGGTGCGGGGTTTCGACCCGGCACGAGGCGGGATGGTATCCTGCTGACAACGAAGATGTGAGCCCTAATAAAGTGAACTTGTTTCGGCCTCGTTACGCAAAATCCCCGGTGGCTAGCCTTCCAGAGATGGTAAAGCCTGTTATCGACATGGAAGAAATAAACGTATGCACATGTCGGGCTGGGCGGGGTGGTTGGAGAGAGCGCGCATCGAAAGAACAGCATCTGTATCTGGGAGAGCCTTTCCGCAGTCGTTGCCCGGAGGTCGGGCGGCGTCAAGGGCACCGGGGAAACCATAACCCGGTCAGCCTGCGGCAAAGGAAGTCGGAGTGGCTCGTAGGAGTGTTGACGCCGGGTAATGCTGGTCGAGCGAAGGGGCTGCACCGTTATCGTGTTTACAGAACAGAAGGGAGAACCGCTTGAACGGAAAACGTTCCACTACGGAAAAAGGGTGGCCAGAAGGCTTTATGCCTGAAGTAGGGCTGCCCGTGAAGGTCTCTTTGCTGCGCTGGAAACTGGGCTGTAAGGCCAAGCAGGAACCTGGTTTCAGGTTTTATGCGCTGTACGATCGAGTCTATCGACGCGACGTGCTTGAAACCGCCTATAAGAAGGCGAGGAAGAAGGAAACTTCTCCCGGAATCGACGGTATCACGTTTGAGTATATCGAAGATTCGGAGGGCGGAGTGGATGGATTCATTGATCGAATCCAAGAAGAACTCCGAACGAAGAGCTACTGTCCACAGCCGGTAAAACGGGTCTATATCACGAAGGAAAATGGCAAGGAACGCCCGCTGGGTATTCCATGTGTCCGCGACCGCGTGGTGCAGACGGCGGTAAAACTGATTTTGGAGCCTATATTTGAGGCTGACTTTTTCGACTGCTCGCACGGATTCCGCCCCAAGCGGAGTTTACATGGAGCCGTTGAGGAGGTGGCGACGAATCTGAATGCCAAACGGCAAGAGGTGTACGACGCGGATCTCTCAAATTTCTTCGACCAAATTGATCATGAAATCCTGATGGGACTGATAGAAAAACGCATAAGCGACCGCTCGGTGCTCAAGCTACTTCGTCAATGGCTGAAAAGCCCGATTTATGAAGAGGAGCGCAAGCGCCCTCTCAAGAATCGATACGAACGCAAAGCACACCGTAAGGCGCAAAAAGAGGCTCAAAAACGAAAGAAACCCCCGCACGTGAAGCTAACCAAACCGACCTGCGGCACCCCGCAAGGCGGCGTTATCTCACCCCTGCTGGCCAACATCTTTCTCAATGAACTCGATAAGGCGTTTTACACCGATCCCACTTCCCCCTACTTCTTTGCCAACGCGCGGCTAGTTCGCTATGCAGACGACTTCGTCGTTCAGGCTCGCTACGTGGGTCGACGCATAACAGACTGGATTGAGCAAACCGTCGAAGACCGACTAAAACTGCAAATAAATCCTGATAAAACCAGCGTGGTTAAAATGAAACAAACAGGGGAAAGCTTCGACTTTTTGGGGCTTACCCTTCGGTATGAAAACGACCTATTCGGTCGCGACAAACAGTTCCTGAGAATTTTCCCCTCGGCCAAGGCAACCGCCCGACATCGCGAAAAGATCCGTCGCCTCACCCGAAGCGGCCACAAAGCATCCATCCGCGATGTCATCGCCGAGATAAATGACTGCAACCGCAGCTGGAAAACTCACTACGAACAGATTGGCTACCCAAAGCAATGTTTCAATGCAATGAACTGGTTCATCCTGAACCGCTTCAAAACATTCATTAACCATCGAAGCCAACGCAAATGCCGACCTCTCAAAGACGGGGAAAGTCTCTAAGCCGGAATCCGGAGGATGGGCTATGTCTCCCTTTGATCAAGGTAAATGCGGGTATTCGCTGTGCATGCCGTACACCGAGGATAGCGGGAGAGCCGTATAGTGGAAATCTCTATCTACGGTTCGACGAGGACCTCGGG
>JAOZKS010000148.1 GCA_029935255.1 Pontiella sp. | reverse complement strand
GGCGCGGTTTCCGCCCGACCACATCGGCATCGAAACCATTCAGCTGAACCCCATCAGCCGTCACGAAGAAGCTGTCATTTTCAATAATCAACTCGCCCGGAACGCGCAACACGACGGTGCTGGAATATTTACCCGGGGCTTGCGGCGGCACCTCAATGGTCAGCCCGCTATCATCTTGAGCAACCGCCAGCGACCGGCCTTTGGCCAAAAGCAGTTCGGCACTGCAACCGGAATTCTTGATCCCGTTGACCCGCAGTTTCCCATCGGAGGGCCAGCGGAAAACGTGGAGATAGATCAGGGTGCCATTGTCCGTGCGACGCTGGGTTGCCGTACCCTGATAGGACTGCTGGAAGAGAAAAGGAGTAGGCCCGGCGCCGTAAATAGCTTCTCCATTGTCCTTCAACCATCCGCCCATAGCAGCAAAACGCTCCAGACTGGCCTTGGGTATTCGCCCCTCGCCGTCGGGACCGATGTTAAGTAGAAAATTGCCGCCTTTGGCCACGGAACCGATCAGGTTATGCAACAGTTGCTCTACACTTTTCCATTCGTGATCGACGCTACTATAGCCCCAAGTATGGTTCATGGTCATACAGCTCTCCCACATACTATCCAATTTGGGGGTCGCAGGGATGCTCTGCTCGTAGGTGCCAAAATCGCCGGGATTTTTCCCGCCCAGCCGGCTGTTGGTCAATACCTGTGGATATTTTTTGGCCACCAAATCAGCAAAGGGCTTGGCGCGTTCCGGCGTCATGCCCGACGGCATATCCCACCAAAGAATATCCGGCTGATAGCGCTCAAGAATCTCTTGGGTCTGCGGCAAACTGATGGTTTTCAGATAGTGGTCGTAATCGACGGGAGTACGGCCCGCGGCCTTAAACTTTGGCTCGCTCTGTGCCCCGCCGTTCATCCAGTCGATGGCATGGCTGTAATAAAGTCCAAAGCGGATGCCGCGCTTTCGACAGGCCTCCGCCAACGGACCGATCAGATCTTGACCCCAGCTGGAGTGGTCGGCGATTGACCATTTGGAATACTTACTGGGAAAAAGGGCAAATCCATCGTGATGCTTGGAGGTGATCACCACATATTTCGCACCCGCATCCTGTGCGGCCTGAGCCCAAGCCTCCGGATCGTAGGCCGCAGGAGTAAAGTCCCGCGCCACCGCCGCGTAGTCATCGAGCGGAATTTTTTCAGTATGCAGAATCCATTCCGCATAGCCGGCACTGGCGCGTTCATTATAAACTCCGCCGTAGCAACTGTAGACCCCCCAATGGATAAATACGCCGAATTTGGCATCCCGAAACCAAGCCGTTCTTTCATCCGGAATTTCCTTTGAGAGGGCGGATTGGCCAAGCAAAGCAACAACGGTTACACTCAAAATCAGTTTATTGATATTTTTCATAGAATGGTTCCTTTCAAGTTGTAGCCTCGAAAAGCGAATCTGTTTTTTTCTCATCATTCGACCTCGGAAACCACCAGCTTCAGGTCGTCGAACAGCGCGGCATCGGACCTTCCTGATTCAAGCGCCTTGTTGGAAAGCCATAGTTTCCATGGCTCCCCGTCCCCGACCAAGACCTGCACTTCGGAGGCTATGCCGACTTCGTCGAAATAGGCCTGAACGATCCGGTTGTCCTCCATCAGCCGGACCGGAACCGGTGTGGTCGAAACAAATGAGTTGGATACAATATCCTGCCCGAACGTGAATTGAACGGCCTGATCCCACAAGTGGATCCGAACATCCAACCCGCGGAAGGCTTCGGATCTCCCGACATATTCCGGTGCGTCGGACAGTCCAAAATAGGAGTCATCGGAGGAAAGCCGATCCAACGGCTCATCGGAGGCATCGAAATCAAACTCAAATAGAACGGTACTCGCCCCACTTGCATCCGTTAGCAGAAACTGGACATGCTTGTCGGTGTGATGGGTCTGTTGTATCAACAGATTGAAGCCAGTGCGGGTAGAGTCATCCGTATTCCCCTTCAGGATATGTAGCCCCATTTGCTGGTTGTAGGAGCCAGCATCTTCCGTCCGCATGCGGGCATCGAGGATGATGCCGTATGGATCGTGCCAGACAAACGGGTCGACGGCTTCCGCAATGGCCTCCGTGCCGCCCGCATCGAGCTTCAACGAGCTCAGACTCTTTCCATTGAAGGAATAGGCCACCTCGGAAATGGATGCACCAAGGTCGCTGAGGTCGGAAAACCCGTTGCCCGGGTTTGTTCCTGTGTCCAAATCGGAGAACGTGTCATTAACAGTCACGATGAGCGGATGCTCGATAAAGTTGATGGCATCGTTGAAGTCCTGCGTCTCCTTGTGGCCATGCTTGCCGTCGCGGCTGATCAGCTTAACGGTGTTCCCGAAATTAATGTGGCCCAGATGGTAGATGTTCATCAGCTCGTCTTCCCGGAAATCGGTATACGCGGTGAGTATCGCCCAGCGGGTCGAGGAGTCAAAATGGCGCTTGTCGGCCCACCCCCCGTTCGCGGGATAGTTGGTTATGGTGTCGTACTCGTAATAGCCGTAGTAGGTGCTCGTTGGGTCGGTGAACTTTTCAGGCAGATCATGGGCAAACGTACTCCCCACATTGTTGACAACACCGGCAAATACATCGGGATGAAAGATCACCAGACTCGCTACAACCCGGCCCCCGCCCGAATTTCCGCAACCAATGATCCGGCCCGCATCGATCTTGTACAACTCGGTCATGCGGTAGGCCCCCAGAAGCGCGACTCCTCGCCGCGTTTGCGAACCCACCTTGTTTCCAATATTCTTCCCCGCCAGCCAAATCAGGTCATGCTCTTCCAGGATGGGTTGCCAGGCGGAAGGCATCAGGCCGCCCTTCCCCGAATCGATGTGGGTGATCAATCCATAGGTCTTGTTGGTGTCAAAATTTGCAGGGAGCCGCAGTTCATATTCCCAACGATCCAGATCGATGGAATAATCGACATAGCCGGATTCCGACGAGAGGTCGAAATTCTCCGGATGATCCAGCACCCCTAGAATCGTGGTTGCAGCCTGCGCAACCACCGACAGCCCCAACATAATACCCACATATTTAATCTTTTTTCCCTGTTTCATTCGTTATCTCGCGATTATATCCCAACCATCGGTTGTAAGCGCTTACCATTATAACATGAAAGAAACGAGCTATTTTCCTAACGCATAATCGTATTCCATGCGATGGGAATAGTCGGTCGCTTTCCACCAGAGGCGTTTCGGCCAAGCGGGTTGGCTCTGCCCAACCTCGCGGTCGATACAGCCCATGGAGGTAACGCCGACCTCCAATTCAAATTTCATGCCGGGTTCCAGCACCTTCGGCACATCGATCCATTCGAGCCAAATATTGAGATTGTCGTCGTCCGGATTATCGGAGCCCGACCACCAGCCCTGCACGCCAAGCTGCATGCCGTGGGTGTCGCGGATGTCGTAGCGAATGCTTGGACTGCGCGGTAGCCAAGTGGAGCCGGTGGTCTTATCCAGCTCCAGCCAGGCCCCGAGCGGAACCGGCTTTTCAAACAGGTGTCCATCGCGGCGCTTGCCGCTGTTGACATCGAATAGCTTGCTGATACTGATTTCCTGCGTTTGGCCGTCGGCATCCTCGAAGCGCAGCAGATTGCTGTCGTAGGTAATGTCGTTCACATACATGCTCGAAAGCATGTACCACCGAAACAGATCTTTGCCGACTTCATGGGTTGCGGTGCTCAGCGGAAGGCGTTCAAGGATTTCAAGCGTGGTTGAAAGATCAACCTTCACGTCGCCCTTCCCTTCCGGCGGGCGGTGCCAAACCCGCTCACTGGTTACTTTTGCGGTTTCCAGATTCCGTTCTTCAAATACGCCCGCGGCCGTGATCCTGAATCGATCGGGATCTCCTCCGATTTCAATGCGTCTGGGTGTCGGAATAAAATGGAATTTGGCCAAGGTCTTGAAACTCGGGCACCCGACCACCGACGTGCCGTAGCCTATCCCGTTGTTTGAAATACGGATATAGGAACCGTTGCCCTGATCGACGAACGACTCCGGCCAATCGCCGGAAATCTCGCTATTTATGCGAACCAAATCCTTCATATCGCCCAGTTGCTTACCGTCGGCATCGAACAAAGGGCATATCCCTTCCCCTGAAAGCGCGACATCGGTGTTCACTACAAAATTATTACCGGTAAATATTTCAGACATGGGCCTACTCCGTTGTGAACATTGAAGCCGGCAAGCCTTCTTTATTGTAGAGGTTGGCACCTTCCGGATTTGACGACCAAGCGTAGCGCACAACAACCGGCGTTTCAATATCAGGGTGCGACACAACAAGGGTGTCCTTCGATTCAATCCTGGCATCGGCCCATTTCCACACACGATCTTTACCGCAGATTTGGAAGCGCTTGAGCGGCTCATCGACTTCGACCGCATCGTCCATCAGATTTTTATTTCCTACCATCAGTCCGGAACCCACGTGGCTGAACTGAATAAAAACCTTGCGGCCATCAAACTTGGTCCCTTTATAAAGCGGCCCGCTGTAGGCCGGGACCTTCACACCATAGTCCTTCGCCAATGCCCAGAGCGCGAGGCGCTTCCCGACATCGGGCTTGTTGCGTGGATGAACGTCCTTCGCTTCGCCAATATCGGTCAATACCGCCATGCCTGTATTGGGAAGTTTCAGGGTTCGGCGCTGCTGATCGCAGATGCTCGCCCAGCCATCCTCCTCTAACGGGTCGGCATTGGGATCGCGATGGTTAGCAAGTTGCGCCCAGTAAAACGGAAAGTCGCCACGCCCCCATTCCTTGCGCCAGCTACGGATCATCGCACTAAAACAATCTTCGTAATGCTCCGTCATGTAATCCACATTGGATTCCCCCTGATACCAAATGGCGCCCTTGATCGCATAAGGCACAACCGCCGAGACCATGCCGTTGTGCAACGTGCCTGGCCTCTGCTTGTCCTGCGCGGGGTCGGACTGCATACGCGGTTGCCGACCTTTCTTCCCATTAGCTTTCCACTTAGCCAGCGCGGCTTGGTGCTTTTCTTTTGCCTTTACCGGGTCCCATGCATCGCTGCGTTTTTTCCGTTCGGCCATATCGAGCTTGTAATATTCGGCCATTGCGGGATCAGCCAAGTAGGCCTCTTTTGAAATCCATGGTTGAATACGCGTGCCGCCCATAGCGCACTCCACCAAACCAACCGGCACATTCAACTCACGACGCAGCTCCCGGGCAAAGAAATAGCCGGTGGCCGTAATCTTGAAATTAGTATCCGGGCTAACGGAAATCCATTGCCCCTCGAAATCATGTTTCTTTTCAAAGGGCGATGCCTTCTTCGGCACCTCGATATGACGAAGCAATGGATCCGTTGCGGTTTCCATTTCATGGCGGACATAGTCTGAAACAGGCTGATTTTTGGGATCCTTCGCATTTCCCGCAATAGACCTTATCGGAAAAGCCATATTCGACTGCCCCGTGCACAGCCACACCTCGCCGGAGAGCACATCGTTGATCGTGACCGTGTTGTTTCCCGTCACGGTAATCTTGAACGGTCCACCCGCCCCGGGCGTTTTCAGCAGCACCTGCCATGCGCCATCCTTGCCCGCCTTCGTGGCAGCCTTGGCTCCCCAAGTCGTCGAGACCTGCACCTTTTCGTCCGGCTCTGCCCAGCCCCACATCAGAGCCAGGGTTTCACGCTGAATCACCATACCGTCGGAAAACAACGCACCCAATCGAACATCGGAAAATACCGAACATGAAATGAACAGACCAACCACCAAGCATACTCTACGCATTGTGAACTCCTTTATTTCCAGCCATCAAGTCCTTCAGCCAGATTCCAATTTCTGTATTGTCATTTTCACCACCGAAGCGATCGGCCCAACGGCCGTAGGCGGTGGTTTCAACACGGGTATCCGTATGGCCAAAACTCGTCCATTTCGCACCGGCGCGCGGCCACCTCGTGCAGACAGCCTACCACAGCCATATTCTTTTTGCCGCACATCTTTTGCAGTTCCGGACTGCGGACATCCTCGGCGGAGTTCGATAACGTTGCCGACACCACCTTGCGCGAATGGGCTTCGCTATCCGCCGACAGATCCGTATAACCTACAATTCATATCTCATCTCCTTAAGCCATAGGAACGATCTGTGAAATCATCTTCTGACAGCCCAGCGCAGTTGGCAGGGATAAATTCGAAACCGGTGATGGTTAGGTCGACGGGTACAACAACATGATCGTCGCCATAGACGAGGATTAGTTCCTTGATGTTTTCAAGACCGGGCGTTCCGGGCATGGGAATTTCAATCGTATTTTCATGGCCAAGCGCCACGTCGAAACGGATATATATTTCGTTTTCAAACACCATGGGTTTAATCGGCAATCCTGGAGCGCGCTTGAGGGTGATGACCGCCTGTTCGATCGGGTTGGCCGCGCGGTAGCGAATCTTGAGAATTCCATTGGAAAGGCTGATGCCCTTCTCCTGCGGAACCACCACCGTGATGCCGCCCGTGCGCACCTTTTCGCCACGAATCTGGAAGGATTCCTTTTCACGCAGCGGCACCAATTCATCCCCCGCCGAGGTCCATGCATTCAACTGCACGCTCTCGTCGAGGAAATTGATGGCTTCGCCCGGCGTGTTGAACTCGGCGAGTTTTTCTTCCAACCCATGGAGTTCAAGATAGCGCTGCATGTTTTCATGACCCGACCCGATCGCTCCAAGGATGAGCGACAACGTATGCGCCGAAGTCTGGAATTTAATCACCGTATTGGAG
>JAOZKS010000503.1 GCA_029935255.1 Pontiella sp. | reverse complement strand
TGTATTCTGTGTATTCCGTGGTTTATTTTTTTCCATACTCCGGGCCTTCCTCCTGAATGCGCAACGCCTCGGCGGCGGAAATTTTGTAGGGATTCCCACCGCGATTAATAATCACATTCTGCCCCAGCTTTGACAGGTCGGCTCATGAAAAACAGAAACTGCTTACAGTTGCGTCAAACGATCCATGGCAAATAGAGGAATATCCATCAGCTTTCCACTCATGCTGAAGTTACCAAGGCTACATCGCACAAGTCGGGCTGGATTGTATTTTTCATCGTAGCTTTTCAGGCTTTTTGCCTTTCGATTGAGTCCGGCCTTAATTTCAACCGGATAGATTTTATCGCCAACGTTAATAACCAAATCCACTTCTGCCTTCCCGCGACTTGCCCAATAATAAAGTTGAAGGGATGGATTTAGCTCCTGCATGGCGTAGTTTTCAATCAAAGCTCCTTTGAAATGGGTAAACAGCTCGTTCCGGAAGGCGATGGTCTCCTGCTTCAGATGGGTCATTGCGCCCAGCAGGCCGACATCAAAAAGATAGATCTTGAATGCCTTCTCCGTGTACGCATTGAGCGGAACAAGTGGCTTCGACAAACTCCGAACCTTTAGAATGAGTCCGGCATCCTGCAACCATTGCAAAGCAGTTTCATATTCCCGGGCCCTTGCCGAGTGTTTAATGGCCGAGAAGACGAAGCTCCGGTTCTCTTTCGACAAATGCAGAGGGATGGACTCCCAAATCTGCTTGATTTTGAGGGCTTCGCTCGGTGATGAGTGTTTCGCGAAATCGTTGGCATACGATCTCAACAGTTCAACCTGAATCTCCCGAACCCGTTTGACATCCCTGTTTTCGACATAATCGGAAACAGCCTCCGGCATCCCTCCGATGAAGCAATACTTTTTCAATAGTTCAAGCAATTCGGTGTGAAACACGTCAGGAATAGCCTTCACGCCAAGTCGCATGTCGGGAAGTACACCCAGCAAGTTGTCCTTCTTCAAAGCCGTCAGGAATTCATGGAAACTCAGCGGATACAGATCCAAAAAGTTCACCTTTCCAACCGGAAAGGACTTTGCACCCGCCAAAGCAATTCCAAGCAAAGAACCTGCCGCCGCAATATGGTATTCATTCAATTGCTCATTGAAGTATTTCAATGCTTTCAATGTTTGTGGCGAGGATTGAATTTCGTCAAAAACAATAAGCGTTTTCTCTGGAACAATGGTCTTTCCCGACCATATCTCAAGATATTCAATAATGCGTTCGGCACTAATGTCCTCTTTTAGCGCATCACTCATCCCAGAGTTATCCTCAAAATTCACATACACATGGTTTTCGTACTCATGGTTTGCAAATTCCTTCAGCAGGTAGGTTTTCCCCGTTTGGCGAGCACCCCGTAATATCAACGGTTTTCTGCGGTCGGAATGCTTCCACGCAACAAGGGATCGATAGAGCTCTCTCTTCATGAGTCACAATTTGACACCGTTTACACAGGTGCTCAACACAAATACCGAATGAATATTGGCTGATTTATCACAAATATGGCGGCATAAATTAAAAAGGCATCGGCCAATAAATCTTGAATATTGGAACTCGATCGATCAATACACTTCAGAACCTATTCTTTTTCCGTTGCCCATTCCTCCATTGCATTATCACAAAAATGCAACGCTCGACTCACCGTAGAGAAGAGTCCCATTGCCAGTTGCCCGCTCGCCCTCTCTGCTTGAACTGGATAATGGTATCGCAGGAATCCGGCAAAGGGGCAGAGTGAAGTGGCGCGGGATCAAAAGGATGCCGATTCCGCGCATCTCCACTCTCCACTTCGTTGCGAGTGAACTACGTAGAGATTTCCCTTCGTAGTCCCATCGCAGTGAAACGGAGATGGCTCCCTTTTTCGGGTGGGTCAACTAGCTTTCAGGTTGCGTCGCTCCATGAGGATTTCGCGGGAAAGGTATATCTTGACGAGGCTCTGGTAGG
>JAOZKS010000147.1 GCA_029935255.1 Pontiella sp. | reverse complement strand
CTTCGTCGCCGCCGGTTCCGGCGCGGATTTCCATGATGACGTTGCGGCTGTCGGTGGGGTCGGGCGGAATGAGCGATACCATCATGTTGCGCTCGGAAGCCGGGAGGCTTTCTTCGAGCTCGGCAAGTTCCATTTCGGCCATCTCGCGCAGTTCGGCATCGGAGCTGGAGTCGGCGAGGATGGCTTCGCTCTCGATTTTGGCATCGAACAGATCGAGGTATCCTTTTGCGCGCGCGGCGAGGTTTTTCTGGTGCGAGTACTCCCGCATGCAGTCCTGCATCTTCCTGGGGTCGGCGGAAACCTCGGGTTGAGACATGCGTGTTTCGAGCTCGCTGAGTTTGGTCTGGAGTTGTTCGAGATAGCTATGGTCAATCATGGGGTCTACCGGTTGGGGGATGGACGGGGTCTGGGCGCGAAAAAGGCCGAACCGGCTTGCGCGGGTTCGGCCTTCGGGAAGCAGTGGGCTAGTAGGTGCCTTCTGCGAAACGCTTGTTGAAGCGGTCCACGCGGCCTTCCGTGTCGATCAGCTTGGCACTGCCGGTAAAGAACGGATGGCAGCTCGAGCAGGTGTTCACATGCATCTGCTTGACGGTCGAGTTGGTCTTGATCTCATTGCCGCAAGCGCAACGAATGACGGCCTCTTCATAGTTTGGGTGGATATCTGTTTTCATAGTAAAAATCCTCGTGTTCAATTGGGAGCGTGGTTTTTAAACAAACCCTGTCTGCGAAGGCAAGGTTAACTTTTCGTTATTTTGAAAAGAATAATCTTCCCGCTAGCCAATGCATTAGCTACTTTTTCGAAACTTATGCAGAATTTTGTTCGCGAATATAAAGTGGTTGTCGGCCGGATGGCGTTGATCGGGGTTGTTTTTTCAATATTTCCTCTCGGCGAGGCCTATGGTCGGGGCGTGACGCAAAGCCAGCTTTCCCGACTTGATCCGGGCTCCGAGGCGACGAGCGTGCTCCTGGAAACGGTGAAGGAGCTGATGAAGGGCGAGCAGCTTGAAGATGCGGTGCCGTTTTTGGAGGAAATCCTGACCCGTCTGGAGGGCGATGAGGAGAAAAAGGCCCGGCAAACGTTGGCCTTTACCCTCTATACGTTGGCGCACTGCCAGATGAAGCTGAATGAATACGCGCCTGCCGCCAAAAATTTCATCCTATTTGCGGACGACTTTCCGGAGGACACTCAGAATGACTCGGCCCGGGTGTTGGCAGCACAATGTCTCACGATTTTGCAACAGTGGCCTCAGGTTGAGGAGCAGTCTGCAAAGGTACTGCTCAATCGCCGATTGAGTTCCGAACTGAAGGTTCCGGCGACGCAGTTGCTGGCGGAATCGCGCTATCAGCAGGAAAAGTGGGTCGAGGCTATTGCGCCGCTGACCTCGCTGTTCCGCATGGCCAAGAAGGACACCGTCCGCGCGGGGGCCGCCGTGATGCTGGTGACGTGCTATGTCCGCAACAACGATTTTACCAATCTCTTCAAATTTCTGCCCTATTGCGATGAGGGGGCCCGCCATGATGTGGGCTTGAATGTGGCTCTGCTTGAAGCGGGCGACAACCATTACAACGAGGGGGAGTATCAAAAGGCGTTGTTGCTCTACCGCTTGGTGTTGTTGAAAAAGAATTTGATTGTCCATTACGAAACCCGCATGCGGGAAATCAAGGAGGGCAATAAGCCTTTTGTGGCTGGGGGATCGGTTTCTCTGGCGGAATATAAGGAACAGTTGCTCAAGAAACAGATGCGCTACGCTCGTATGGAGCAGCACCTGAAGGTGATTCGGGGTTTTCAGGACTATGACATGGATGTGGCCCTGCGCATTGCCCAGTGCTACGGCGATCTGGATCGCAACTGGCCGGCCCACGCCATCTACGAACGCATCTACACCGAAAACCCGACCAACACCCTTTCTGAACAGGCGCGGTTTTCGGCGTTTGCCGTTATGCTCGATGAGCGGGAATGGCCGGTCGCCATTGCGGAGGGATACACGTATATCGAGCGCCTCCCGCAGAGCGAATTCGTTGACGATGTGACGCTCAACCTGATGCAGGTGCATATGCAGCAGGAGCAGTATGACCTTGCGTATGAGATGGGGAAGACGGGGCTGGAGCTGTCGCCCGAGCACAAGCACGTCGATCAAGTGAAGTACATCATGGGCTATATCCAGTTTATCCAGTTCGACTATCCCGAGGCGCTGGAATACTTTACCGAAGTCCTTAAACGCTGGCCGGACAGCCGCTACTACGAGCCCGCTGAATATTGGCGCTCCATGACCCTGCTTTTCCTCGGTAATTTCGAGGAGGCGGTCACTGCTTTCGAGGGGTATCTCTCCAACCCGAAGTACGGGGTGCGCCGCTTCGAGGAAGATGCTTCCTACCGTTTGGGCATTGCACAATATGGGGCCGAGATGTACGAGGTGTCCGAGGCGACCTTCCGCGCATTTGTAGAGCGGTATCCGGAGAGTAAGTTGCTTTCCGAAGCCTATGCCATGCTCGGTGACCTGCGGGCGGCCGAGGGCGATCTTGTCGTGGCGCTTGATTTTTACCGGTTGGCCCGGGAGAAGGCGTTGAATATGTCGCAGGTGAATTATCCGGTCTTTCAGGCCGCCAAGGTGCTGGAGCTGGAGAAAAAGTATGCGGAAATCAGCGATCTCATGGGCGACTATCTTTCGGAGTGGGGCGAGCAGAGCGATCTGGCGAATGCCGTAAACTGGCAGGGTGTGGCGTTCAAGGCGCTGGATGAGTATCCCCATGCGCTGGAGGCCTACTTTGCTGCCGTGAATGCGTATGGAAACAATGCCGGATTGGTTGGGGTGGATCTGATTCTTAACGAGCTGATCACCGACTACAAAGGCGAGGATTGGGAAGCGTATCGCACTATCTTGACGGATAAGCTGGCGGCGCACTTAAAGGCCGCCGAAACGAGCAAGCAAAGGACGCTCGAACTGCGCTACCAGACCGTGTTTGCGAATATTTCCGAGGGGGATGAACGCACGGCCTATGTGGAGTCAATCGTTCAGCCGAAGAATGTTCCCGCTGCGGGATCGATCACGCTGGTGCTGATTGCCCGCGAAGGGGTGGAACAGAAGGACTATGGAATTGTTCACGATGCCTACCGTCGCTATATGACGACATTCGAGGTCTCCGCCAACATGCTCTATGTGATGAATGCCAACCTCGACGCGCTGGTGGCCGAAGGGAGTTTCGAGGATGCCTTGGCCCTATCCGAAACGATTTTGATGAAGTTTGGCTACAGCCCGTCGGTGGGGTGGGCGCGTAAGCGGCGGGGTGATGTCTACCGGTTGCAGGGCCAGCATGAGCTGGCGATCGGGGCCTATAAGGAATTGCTGGCCATCCGGGAATGGCGCGGCCCTCTGACCCCCGAGGCGCTCTATTGTATTGGTCAGTGCAAAATGAAGATGGGCGAGACCGAAGAGGCCTACGCCTACTTCCAGCGCGTTTATGTGCTCTACGAAGACTATATCGACTGGGTGGCGCCCGCCTACGAACGAAGTATTGAGTGCCTGACCCAGATCGGCGGTCATGATGCGGACATCATCAACACGTACAAGGAAATGATGGCCAACGAAAAGGTGGCCGCCACACCCGAAGGTCGCAAGGCGCAAGTTCAGCTGGAAAAACTCGAACCCGTCGGGGAGTCGCTATGAAACCGATAAAATCCATAACGACCCTCCTGCTGGTATCCTCAGCGCTATCCCTTGCCGCCCAGACGCAGTATGCCGCAAAAATCACGGTCAACACCGGGAACTCCTTCGTGGTTAAGAAGCTCAACATTCAAGGAGACCGCCTCTATTCCGATTCCGGACAGGCCTCAACCTCCATCTCGGTGATCGAGTCTGTCGAATTCCGCTTTGCAGGAATCAACCTGAAAATGTGTGACTCGATGTTTCGTTCGGGGGACCGGAAGGCGCTTGAAAACTTGTTGAACCAATATGTTTCGCCGGTTGTGGTCTATAGCCACCTCCCCGGAAACCTCGGCGACTATCTCGTCTGGCTGCTACGGGTGCAATACTGGAACGACAACCCATCGGGCGCGGCGAAAACCATTGTACAACTGCGAAAGATGGCCAACGCCCGGCAGGCTGATGCGGCAAACCTCTATTTTACATTGCTGCTGCTCGACCAAGGAAAGATCGATAATGCCAATACCGTGTTTGCCACCGTGGCAAACCCGGAAGAAATCTCGGTTCCAATGGCGGAACATATCCGAGGCCGCCTTGCGATTGAACGCGGCGACTATCGGCAGACCATGCAGCATATTTCTAAAATTCTCGCCTTCCACAGCAACGAAATCGAATGGCTGCCGCCGGCCACAGCGCTCGAGGCGCGGGTTTATCAGGAAACCGGCCAGCTCAAAAAGGCGGAATCCGTGGCGAAGGAATTGATCATGGCCTATCCAGATACGCGATGGAGCAAGCTGGGCGAAAAGATTAAACAGGAAGTTCAACCGTAAACGAGGAGGTAGTTTGTTATGAAAAAAGGATACTTTGGAATGTTGGCCATGGTGGTGATGCTGGTCGCGATGACCGTGCCGATCGCAACCTCTCTGGCGCAGGATTCGGCTCCGGCCAATACCGCCGCCAAGACGCAGTTGGACGAGGCGAAAAGCATGACCTTCTTGGATTTGATCAAGCAGGGAGGGCCCTTCATGTACCCCTTGGGTTTGTTCTCTATGGCAACCCTATACTTCGTTATCCGCAATAGCATGTTGCTGCGCGAAAAGAATATGTTGCGCACCGACCTCAGACCTCAGATTGAGGCGCTGATGGCCAAGCGCGATGTTGCCGGAATTCGAAAGCTATGCGCCGAAAACGAAAGCCTGTTGACCGCCGTGCTCGATGCCGGCATGGAACGCATCTCGGAAGAGCACGACTACGATGCCACTCACGTGATGGAGGCGATCGAAGAGGCCGGCAACGAACAGATGGTGAGCTTTATGAAGCCAATCAACTTTCTCTCCATCATTGGCGGAACCGCCCCGATGCTCGGACTGCTGGGTACGGTTTCCGGCATGATCAAGGCGTTCAGCACCATTGCTTCAGGCGGAATGGGGAACCCCGAAGTGCTCGCCGGAAACATTGGTGAAGCGCTGATCACAACGGCCACGGGCCTGATCATCGCCATCCCGTCCATGATCGCCTACTTTATCTTCAAGAACAACTTCATCAAGAGCATGTCAACGATGGGTCGTATGGTCGGACACTTCATGAATATATTCCGCTATGCCAAGGCCGGCTAGACCCTGGGAGATTGATGCGTGAAATTCAAAATTCCAATTGAAGGCGGCGACGACGAGATCAACATGGCCCCCATGATTGATATGGTCTTCCTGCTACTCATCTTCTTCATGGTGGCCTCGCACCTGACGAAGTTGGACCGCACGCCCGTGGAACTTCCGGTGGCCAGCAAATCCACCATTCCTGAAAATGCGCGCGGTCGGCAAATGATCACCATCCGCTCCCAGGATCAAACGGGCGAGAAGGTTGATATCCTCATGAATCTCAAGGAGGTCAGCGTGGAATCCATCACACCCTACATCGAAAACCTGCTCGCGGAAAATAGCGATGCGAAAGTCTATCTGCGTGCCGACCGCTACGCAAAGCACAAGCATGTGAAAGAAGTCATGGCGGCCTGCGCCAAAGGCGGTGTGGTCAACGTGATTTTCGCCACCTTTGAATCTGGAAATTGATTATGAAAGCTTGGATGAATGAACTGATCAACGAGAAGATCGAGCTGCAGATTGCGCCGCTGATTGATGTGGTATTCCTGCTGCTGATCTATTTCATGGTAAGCTCCACGCTCAAACGAACAGAAGCCGACCTGACGCTGGCCTTGCCCGGTGCCATATCGCAATCGACCGAGATGGAGATGCCCGACGAGCAGATTATCGAAATCTCGGCAGACGGTGCCATCATGCTCAACAACAAGACCTATACCGCGCAGGACAAATCCGATCTCGCTGGTTTGGAATACACGCTCCTGCGCTACCAGCAGGCCTCAATCCTCTCGAAAACCAAGGCGATGATCACCATTGCCGCGGCAGACGACTCGGCCCACGAGCGGGTTGTGGATGTGCTCAATGCCTGCGCCGGCGCAGGCATAAAGAACGTCACCTTCGGGAGCAACCAGTAGTTTTAAACCCTTGGGAATCAAGCCACCGCTCGTCGACTGCGGGGAAGGGGAAACAGGAGGTTTCTTTTACGGGTTATTGGTTGTACCGTCGGTTTTTTTTAGGCTATAAACGCCACTTTGATTTACGAAACCCCGCTTGGACGATAATTGACAAGGAGTCTTTAGAATGAATGTTTTGCACATATGCGCGAACCCGAAGCCGACCGATGAGTCCGTTTCCAAACAGCTCGCCGCCGCCTTTTTTGGCAAGGTGATTGAGCTTAGACAGGATATTGAATTGGTGAACGTCGATCTCTACGACGAAAAACCGCCGTTCTACTCCTATGAGCTGTACAAGCGTGCTTGGTATCCCGTCTTCGACGAAACCTATACCCCGGGCAAAGCCGAAGAAATGGCCATCAACTATGCGGCCAAGCAAGCGGAAGCCTTTAACGAAGCCGATGTGCTCGTGCTCACCATGCCGATGTGGAACTATTCCGTTCCCGCCATCATGAAAGCGTGGATCGACCAAGTCCTCTGCCCCGGGCTGACCTTCAACATCAGTGTTGAAGAAGGTGTGAAACCGCTGCACAAGATTAAGAGCATTGTCCTGCTGGTCGCCTCCGGCGC
>JAOZKS010000146.1 GCA_029935255.1 Pontiella sp. | reverse complement strand
CGTTCGGCCAGCTGCCGCCCAGTGCGCGGTAGAGGTTGATGCGGTATTGCAAAAGGTTGAATTGGGCCAAAACGCGGTCGCGTTCCAGATTCTGGAGGCTGACGAGTTCGACCAGCACGGGAAGGTATTCGATCAAGCCGCTGCGGTAGCGGTTGACGGCTTCCTTGTAGGAGTTTCGGCTCAGCTCAAGATTGCGGTCGAGTGCGATGATGTATTCGCGCTGTTTCTCTTCCGAGACGAGCGCGTCTTCAACCTCCTTCATGGCATTGATGACGGTTTCGCGGTAGGCGGCGAGGCGCTCGTTGGCCACGGCGCGGGTGCGCGCAACTTCGGCTTTGCGGCGGCCCCCATCAAAGATCGGTCCGACCAGACTGGCGGCTAGGTTGGCAATCCAGTCGTCGAAGAGATCCGCTGCGTTGACATTGGCATAGCCCCCCGAAGCGGTCAGACGAATGGCGGGCAGACGGTCGGCGCGTGCGGCGCTTACACTCCAGTCGGCCGATTGCAGTCTGAGTCCGGCTTGGCGGACATCCGGGCGATTCGCCAGCACGTCGGCCGGAATACCGAGGGCGGGAAGGTCGGAAAGGGTTGGAAGTTGGGCGGCGGGAACTTCCAGAGCTTGGAAGTCGGCATGACCCAACAAGGCGGCGAGTTCGTTGTGCAGCAGCTTCTCGCGCAGCTCGGCGAGTGGAATACGCGATTGGGTTCCGGCGACGGCTTGGCGCTGTTGATAAACATCAAGGGCGTTGGCGAACGATTTTCTGAAGCGCAACTCAATGAGTTCCAGCGAGGTTAGGTTCGATTCGAGCTGACGGCGGATCAAGTCGGTTTGCAGACGTTGTGCAACGATCCCCGTCCAGCGCAGGGCGACTTGGGATGAGAGGGTGATGGCGACGGTATTGAGTTGTTCGCGCGAGGCCGCGCGATCGAGTGCCGCCGCTTCGGTTTGCGACTTGATGCGTCCCCATAGGTCGACCTCGTATGCGGCGGTGAGGCCGAGGGAATAGGCTTCGACCGTATTGCCCGTTGCGCCGTTGCGGGTGGCCCCCGCTTTGCCTTCGTAATCGAGGCTGGGGTAACGCGCCGCGCCGGCCTTGTCTGCAATGGCTTCGGCCTGCGCCAGACGAGCCCATGCCTGCTGGATCGATGGATTATTTGTCAGCGCCTCGTCGACGAGTGCATTGAGTTGCTTCGACTCAAAACTTTCCCACCAGCGGTTGGTGGTGTCCAGGGTTTGGGAATAGAGCGAGAACTGCTCCGGCACGTTGGTGTTCAGTTCCGTTCGTTCGTCCGGCGCGAAGATCGCGCAGGAGGAGAGCAAGGCCACGGCGGGTATTGGGAACCATTTTAAGTATCTGTTCATTTTTGAATTTCCTTTAAGCCGCCGAGAGAGAAGCGGGCGATGTGGCGGGCGGTGCGATCGATCTCCTCTTCGGACATGGTTTCCTGCCCCATCATGCGTTCGCGCAACGGGCGGCTGAAATTGTAGAAGGCGCATTGGCCGATAATGCTGTGGGTGCAAAGAAATAGAGTGTGTTCATCAAATTCCGAGTCGGGGATGGATTGAATCACGCCAGCCATGTGTTGACTTTGCGGGAAGAGATAGTCGATTGCAATTTTTTTAAGGGCAAGCGTGGGCGATGCCATCTCGCGGTAGAGCAGTTTGGCAAACAGTCCGTTTTCGTCGTCGCTGAAGATGCGGTGGAGGATGGCGCTCGCAAAGGCATAGAGCTTTTCTTCGATGCCTGAACTTTCCGGGAGGCCTCCGTCGGTTGGATAGGCTCCTGTGGCATAGGAAAAGGCGCAGTGCCAAACCTCGTCGTAGAGCTTTTCCTTGTCGCCAAAGTGATAGTTTACTGCGGCAATGTTCGCTCCGGCCGCTTCGCAGATTTCCGCCACAGTGGCCTCGCGGTATCCCTTCGCGGCAAAAATTTCGCAGGCCGCTTGCAAAACGCGTTCTTTGGTTGTGGATGAGTTTTTAGTCATAATCTAAATAGGTATTTCAAATGAGCATTTGAAACATAGCGATCGTTTGGGTTTTGTCAAGAAACCTGTATGTGATTCTTTTTTCTCCCACGTGACTTCCCCGCAAAGGCATAGTAGATTTGACGCTGGATTTGGAGGACACCACGTTGTTCGGAGTTGCGAATGAGCAGGGATATGGCTCGAACGGAGCCTCGCCCTCCAGAAGAACAAGCAATGAACGGGAAGAAACATGGCGCGTGAAACGGTTAAAATTCTAGGGATCGACACTTCTTTGCGCTCAACGGGCGTGGGGATCATCGAAGCGCACGGTTCCGAACTGCGCGCCATCGCCTATGGGCGCATTCAAAATAAACCGAAGGTGCCGCACTCGCTGTGCTTGGAGAATATTTTCAATTCCATCACGGATCTAATTGAAGAACACCAACCGACCTGCGCGGCGATCGAGGGCGCATTTTTTGCGAAGAATGCCAATACGGCCATGGTGCTGGGGCAGGCGCGCGGCGTGGCCATTGCAGCTTGTGCCAAGAAGGGGTTGGAGATCTCGGAGCACGCACCGCGCAAGGTGAAGTCGGCGGTGGTCGGGACGGGTTCCGCCAGTAAGGATCAGGTGGCGAAGATGGTGGTGCGTCTACTCAATCTTTCCGAGCAACCGCAGGAAGATGCCGCCGACGCGTTGGCCATTGCCATCTGCCATTTTCACCAACTCTCATTACCCGAAGAGCTACGAGCTAAGACAATTTAAACGAAGTTCTTGTTTCGTATTGAAAACTCATAACCCGCATAAGGAAGGTCTAAATGAATCGCAAAATGTTTATCACCGCCGCTACTTTGGCCGGCGCGGGTAGTACACTGAAGCTTCAGGCCGGAGGTCGCACTCCGAAGCAACCCGAATTTAAGATTTCGCTGGCCCAGTGGTCGATTCGCAAGTTTCATAATGCGAAGTCTGAAGAGGCGGGGTATTTAGACCCTCTTGATTTTGCTGTTTATGCAAAAAATGAATGCGGCATCGAGGGCATTGAATATGTGAACTCATTCTATAAGGGCCATGAGGGCGACGAAGCCTATTTCAATGAACTAAAGAAACGTGCCGAGGGCGAGGGCGCTACGAGTGTGCTGATCATGTGCGACGGGTGCGGCATGGTGGGTCATCCCTCCGAAGCGGAGCGCCTGAAGACGCTCGAAAAGCACAAGCCGTGGATCGATGCCGCCGCACAGCTGGGTTGTCATTCCATTCGTGTGAATGCTGGAAGCAAAGGAAGTTATGAAGAACAGCAACAGCTGGCCGCCGATGGCTTGCGCCTGCTGGCAGGATACGGAAAAGACAAGAACATCAATATTCTCGTGGAAAACCATGGCGGGCTTTCCAGTAACGGGGAGTGGTTGGCTGGGGTGATGAAGAGAGTTGATCTTCCAACGGTTGGAACTCTTCCTGACTTCGGGAATTTTCGTATCGGCCGCAATCCAGATCGGATGTACGACCGCTACAAAGGGGTCGAGGAGCTTATGCCGTATGCCCAGGCCGTCAGCGCCAAAAGCCATGCGTTCGATGCCGACGGCCATGAAATCAACACCGACTATTTTCGGATGATGCGCATTGTGGCCGCTGCGGGCTACCGGGGTTATGTCGGGGTTGAGTGGGAAGGCGGAACGCCCGGCACGCACGAGGGCATCATGCTTACCAAGCGCCTGCTCGAACGAGCATTCGCCACCCTTTAATAATTTTCGCCGAGCACTTCAAAGTGCGCTTGCGGGTGCGCGCAGGCGGGGCACATGCCGGGGGCTTCTTCGGCTTCATGAATGAAACCGCAGTTGCGGCAACGCCAGATGACCTGGCCGTCCTTTTTGAAGACCCTGCCTTCGTTCAGGTTTTTGAGTAGGTCGCGATAGCGTTTTTCGTGCTGCTTTTCGGCAATGCAGATTTTTTCGAATACTGTGGCAACGGCGGTGAATCCTTCTTCACGCGCGGTGGCGGCAAAAGCGGGGTATAGCTCCGTCCACTCTTCGTTCTCGCCATCGGCGGCGGCTTCGAGGTTTTCGGCGGTGGTGCCGACGATGCCCGCAGGAAAGGTGGCTGTGATTTCGCACAGGCCGCCTTCTAGGAATTTGAAGAAACGCTTGGCATGCTCCTTTTCCTGTGCAGCGGTTTCCAGAAAGATATCGGCCATCTGCACGAGGCCTTCTTTTTTCGCGGCACTCGCGAAATAGGTATAGCGATTACGTGCCTGCGATTCACCGGCGAAGGCTTTCATCAGGTTCTTTTCGGTTTCGGTTCCTTTGATATCCGGCATGTATCTGCTCCTAGTTAATGTGGACTCCCTCAAAGGGTTGACCCTATTGGAATGTTAAAATATCCAAAGTCTGGAAACTTGTTTGGGGTTCATTAGATGAGATCTAAATACAAGCAATGTCCGGATACTGCTTCGTGCGGGAAGCCCTCCGTAGGCCAAGCCGATGCCGCCGCACCACTACGGCACCACCTTCCAAATGCCGCACGCCCAGCTCCATGAGTGGATGAATGCCGAGAGCGTCCATGACCGCGTCTATTTTGGCGGCCCCTTCGCCCCGCCCACTCCGGAGTCCCTCTCCGCTTTTTCCCGCGAACTAATGCACAACGCAAAGCTCAGGAATGTAACATTTCCTAAAATGAGCTGATGCCAAAAGAGCAGCCCGCCTCTTTCGTTTCCAAGGGTTGGATGTTTAATGCGCGTCCTTCGGGGTTGTAGATCAGCATCGCGTTTTCAGTTTCCTGGAGGTTCTGGCTGCTGATAGTGGCGAAGAACAAATTGAACCATGTCTTCGTAGGGGGCCGCCGGGGAGTCGTAGTCCGCATCGGTTCGGCGCACGGACTCGATGTCCAGTTTGTTCATGGCGCTTTCAAGATATTCGCCAAATTTCGGATGGTGGATGTTTCCGGGCGTGCGCGTCCGTTCGGCGTGGAAGATAAAAACCGGCGGATCATCGGCGGTGAGGTGGTTGATCGGCGAGGCATCTTTGATGAGGGCATCGAGATCGGCATCGATTTCCGCCGTGTCCCAATTCCAGTCGTCGGGGAGTCCGTAGAAGGGTTTGAGGGCCCTGTCGTTATACGCATCGCCCGGAATAATCTGTTTGATGACGCGCGGGTCGTAGGTCGATTGCATGTTAAATGCCAAGGCACAGGATAGCCGGGTGGAATAACGTTCGATGGGATCGCTGCTGTTTGGATGTTTGAGATCGTCATGAAAGGCCAGCCATTGGGATATTCCTGATCCGGCCGAACCGCCGCCTGCCGACAGACGGGTCGGATCGATATTCCATGCGTCCGCCTTTGAGCGCAGGAACTGGACGGCTCGGGCGCTGTCATGCATTTGAATCGGATAGGGCCCGATTCCAGAAAGGCGATAGTTGATGGAGGCCACTGAAACTCCGGCATCGATGAATCCTTTCAGCAATGCCGGGTTAACGGATGCCTTGTCTCCGCCGCGGAATCCACCGCCGTGAATAAAGACAAACAGAGGGGCCGGCTTGTTCGATTTCGCCTTCCAGAAATCCAGCTGCATGGAAGGGTGGGTGCCGTATGGAACATCGGAGTAGGTGGGTGCCGTTTTTTTCGGTTTAGGGCGTTCGTTTTCCCGGCTCCGCGATTCCCGGAGTTCAGTCAGCGTTAGAATGCCGTCCTTGTTGCGGTCGAGCTGCGGGCGCGCTTCAAGAGTCTTCTTCAGTTTCGAACTGCTTTCGGAAGTGGGTTCGGTCTGCTGCGCAATGACGGGCACGGTTAAGAGCAGAGGAAGGACAAAGGTGCATACGATTTTCATGAGCAGTCTCCTTGGGTTTCATGCATAACGCGCGACGTTCTGTTTTTCGTGTGCAAAGGAGCAATGTTGTTCGCTGCAAGCGTCGATGCGGCGAAAAAAAGGGCGGACTTTTCAGCCCGCCCTTTCTCGGTAACCGACTCTTGTCTAGTGCTCGGCAGCAACCTTGCCGCCTTTGGCCTGGCCGATGTCGGCGAGGAGCTCGCCGAACCACTCGACGTCGATGTCGAATGGCTTGCCGCCGGCGATGCGGGGGAATTCGATGGCGCGGAGTTCGAAGTTCTGGTCGTCGTCGTGACCGACCACGCCGCCGATGCCTTCCATGGCGGATTCAATGGCCTTGTCGCAACACTCTTTGATGAGCTTGAGATCGGCTTCGTTGGAGGCGGCGGCGCGGGCGAAGTACCCGGATTTCTGGATGAGGACTTTTTCGGCACCGAGTCGTTCTGCGAATTGCTTGCCGAACCAGACGCCGGGGTTGACGGCATCGAGCTTGGCGTGGCCGAAGGCATCGCGCGGGACTTCTTCGCCGGCGGCTTCCATTTCCTTGACGATGGTTTCGAGGCCGGCGCCTTCGGAGATGAAGATGTTTACGTTGTCGACGTTGTCCATCACCGCTTTAAGGCGGTCGGCTTCGGCGGCGATGTCGATTTCCATTTCGGGGATGAAGATGGCGTGGACGTCTTTGCGCTCGGCGGAGAGGCCGATGTGGGGGAGGAAGTCGAGTTCTTCGAGGTTTTCGTGATAGACCTTGGCGGTGTAGGCGGTGAGCCAGCCGCAGCTGCGGCCCATGACTTCGTGGATGATGAGCATGCGCGGGTTGGCGTTGTGTTCGGCGACGACGTTCTCGAAATATTTTGCGCCTTCTTCGGCAGCGGTCCATGCTCCGAGGGATTGCTTGATCGGGAAGACATCGTTGTCGATGGTTTTGGGCAGGCCGACGACGATGAGCTTGTAGTCGTGTTCGGCGAGGTAGGCGGCGA
>JAOZKS010000502.1:1635-1976 GCA_029935255.1 Pontiella sp. | reverse complement strand
TCAAGGCTAAACTGATTGAGGGAGGCCAAAAGGCGGCAGCAGCCATCCTTGAAAAGGCTCCAGGCATTGGCGATGCGATTGCTAGCGCCGTGTTGTCGCGGATAAACCCATTTAAAAAAAATCCCGACTCGGCAACTTCTGAACAATCCCTTCAAGCTTTTGATCAATCATCAACCCGGGGAGAATACCATCAAGCCAGAAAGGAGTTCGAGCGGCAGAATAAAACATCCCGATTAGTCGGTGAGGGGCGGAATCTGGCCGCACAGGTTGATATCTCCCCTGAGTCCGCAACCGACTTCTGGTCGATCTATGAAAAAAACCAATACGAAGCTGATAAAGCG
>JAOZKS010000502.1:0-1625 GCA_029935255.1 Pontiella sp. | reverse complement strand
TAAGGCTAAGGCAGAAATCAAATATGAGGCCGATATGGTTTCAGCTGTATCTCAAGTCGTGGATATGGTTTCTGGTGGAAGGTCCAAAGATGAGATTGACGCAATCGTCGAGAGCTGGGAGTTGAGCGAAGAGGGACGTACTGAATTATTGGAGGGGGTTGCTAAATCGATTGAATCCGCGCTTGATGCAATGGAGTCTGCCGAGGCCACCGCCAAAGCCGCTGATGAGATGCAGGCCGCTACTGCGATGAGCCTTGATGCCACCACGCAATCGCACGCTTCGATCACGGTGGCCATGGAGACCTCAACCACCGCCGCGCAGCAGACCATGCAGGTGGCGCAAAAATCGGTGGAAGCATTGGATCAAGTACTGGGGCAGCAGGCGCAACTCATCGCAACGGTTCAGCGGCAGCAGGGCTACATCGATGCGCTCAATTTCGAAATTCAAAACTTAAAGGTATAACCGGTGGAACTGGAGCTTAAGCACAATACCAACGACTGGACTCCGGTCGGAGAAATGGGGCTGATCGGGTTAACCCAAACCGAGGTGTCACAGGCGGCCGGATCGCTTAAACTTTCCTACGAGCCGGAACTCGATGGGGCCTACCAATTCGACACTTCCGACACCCTCCTCCTGCGTGGCCGCGATGCCGCCACCGATCCCTGGTCTATGCTCTTCTCCGGCACCGTTCCTGCCAGCCCCGAACGCTCCTTTGGGGTGGGATGCGCCAGCGATGCCGCCGAAGCTCTCGATGCGTGGGATTCCCTTGCTCGTATTGCTTTCTTAATCAGCACCTTCAACGCCTCCGCATTCAACAAGAGCCATGTTATCCTGTTTAGAGATGCTGACGGAAATAGAATGACCACCGGCGAGCAAATAAAAGCAGTCCTTGATTACGCCATTACTAAAAGCGTGGACATCCAATATATCACGGCGGATCTAACCGCCATGGATATCGCGCCTCCGGCTGATGAGCAGTCTGACCTCTCCTGCGCGGAAGTTGTGCTCAAATGCATGCGCTGGCAGGCCGACACCTTCACCCGCTTCGACTATTCAACCACCCCGCCCACGCTGCGCTTCCTCACCGAAGCCGATGAAGAGACCCTCTCGGTTGGCCTCGCCGACATCCTCGCGAGTGCTGGGGGTTTACGGATTAAGCGCAACGATGACAAGGCGCTCCAGGGCGTTGTTATCTACTACGAGATCGAAAACCAGATTATCGACGGCACCACACAGGAAATTCAATCCGACTCCCACGGCGCAACCTCGGGATTAAACGTACTGATCCACACAGTAACCCTCGACGGATCCTACGTTGCTAATGAAGACTCAAGCATTGATGTCACCGTCACCAGCTGGCCTTCTGACTGGGCCACAAACCTCGCCTACGTCAAGGCCTTGTTCCCGGGCAATGATGATTACCTCTGCTCGATTCTTGCAGCTGGATCATCTGCAGGCACCGCCGCAAACTATGTCACGAACGGATATCAGCCCGGGTACAACATCAGCGCATTCACATCCGAAGTCTGGTGGGATATCGAGGAAAACTGGAGCATCTATCCCGGGGGTTGGTTTCGGCGATACCCCTGCAGTAGTCCTTGGAACCAGAGCAGAACGGTGCGGA